>CAYYSS010000400.1:0-2789 GCA_964474325.1 uncultured Nitrospirota bacterium | reverse complement strand
GTGTTGCGGATTTTTTTGAGGCCGCCGGCCCCGTATTTTATGCAACTGTAAGGTACACAATAAAAAACCTCAAGTATGCGCCCGGTCGTCTCCTCGTACCGTAACGACTTTCCCACCAAACACCCTCCTCTCCCCATTCCTTTATCCGCGCCTCGTCCGCGTTCATCCGCGAGCAGAAATCCTCCGCCTTTATCCGCGAACTATAATTCTAAAACCCATATTCCTTCCACCGGGATTCCACGCGTTTCTTGATCTCGTCGGACATGAAGAGTTCGTCGGGCCAGTCGCGCATCATGCCTTCTTCCCGGGTTTTTCGGGTGGCGTCGATACCCATCTTCGAACCGTAGCGAGGAAAGTTTGCCGCGTGATCGAGATCGTCCAGCGGACCGTCGGCTATTACCACATCCCTCTTCCAGTCCACGTTGTTGAGCACCCGCCAGGCGGTGTAGGAAAGATCCTGCACGTCCACGTCGTCGTCCACAATGATAAGAAGCTTTGCAAACATCATCTGCCCCTTGCCCCAGAGGCCGTGGATGATCTTTTTCGCATGCCCCGGATAACTCTTCTTGATCGAGATAATCGCGCAGTTGTGAAACACCCCTTCCATGGGCAGGTTCATATCGACGATCTCCGGGGAATCGAGCTTCAGGAGCGGGAGAAAGATCCGCTCCGTAGCCTTCCCCATGTAACAGTCCTCCATGGGGGGCTTTCCGACCAGGGTCGCCGGATAGATCAGGTCTTTTCTGTGGGTGAGGCAGGTCACGTGAAACGTGGGGTAATGATCGGCCGGGGAATAAAAGCCGGTGTGATCCCCGAACGGCCCTTCGATCCGGGTCTCTCCCGGTTCCAGATACCCTTCGATGACGAGTTCCGCCCGGGCAGGCACCTCGAGATCACTCGTAATACACTTCACCATCTCCACGGGTTCCCGACGGAGGAAACCCGCAAAGAGCATCTCGTCTACGTTTTCGGGCAGCGGCGCACTCGCCGCATAGATCACCGCGGGGTCGCCGCCGACGGCAATGGCCGCGGGCATCCTCTCTCCCCGCTGCACGTATTTATCGTAGTGCCGCGCACCCCCTTTGTGGATATGCCAGTGCATCCCGGTCGTAACCTTGTCGTACACGTGGATCCGATACATACCGCAGTTTGGTATCCCGGTCTCCGGGTCTCTGGTAAAAACCATCGGGAGGGTAATGAACCGCCCTTCGTCGTCGGGCTGACCGTCGCCGGGCCAACACTGAATGATAGGAAATCTGGAGAGGTCCGGGGCATCCCGTTCGATTACCTCCTGGCAGGGCGCCTTTTTAACATGTTTAGGAAAATATTTCGAGAACTCGAAGAGCTGAGGCAGAAGGGCTATCTTGTCCTTCAGAGACTTCGGCGGGGCCTGCTTAAGGAGGGCTTCGATCCGCTCACCCACCCCGTCCATGTGTTCGATCTCGAGGCCGAGGCACATGCGCTTGAACGACCCGAAGAGATTCGTCACCACCGGGTATTCCGAATCTATTACGTTTTCGAAATAAAGGGCCTTGCCGCCGCCGGGGCTCTTACAGACCCGGTCGGTGATCTCGGAAATCTCGAGTCGGGAATCCACCGGGGCTTTTACCCGGTGAAGTTCCCCTTTCTTTTCAAGCAAGGCAATAAACTCTCTCAGATCTTTATATCCCACAAAAACCTCCGGTTTATCTTTTAATAAAAAGACTTCTTGCCGCAGAGATCACAGAGCACACGGAGGAAAGTGTTTTTTCAAAACCATGAGACGCCGACAGGTTCAGTCTTTCGCTCCGGTCCCGCACCCCGTGCCTCTCGCCCCTTGCCCCTCGCCTATTGCCTATAGCCCCTCGCCTCTCGCCTATAGCCCATTGCCCATTTTTCTTCCTTCGTGCCGGTTTTTTTGAGGCCGCCGGCCACGTATTTATGCCACTGCAAAGTCTACTATTTTCGCGATCATGGTGTCGGTATCGAGAACGGCGATCGATGACCTTCCCGTGGACCACCCACAGCACTCACCGGGATTAATAATGAGGCCGCCCCCTTCCACCTTCCTTATCTCCGGTGTATGGGTGTGGCCGTAGATCACCACGTCCGCCCCCGGCCCCTCCGCCATCACATCCACCGCATCGGGGTAATGTGTGACGACGATTTTTCTGCCGCCGGCGTGGAGTACGTGGGGCGCCGTGCGGATCTTTCCCCCCGAGCGCTTGTCGAGCAGGATCTGGTCGCCGTCGTTATTGCCGAAGATCCCGATAAACTCCCAGGGGCCTTCCAAGTAGGGCTTCAGCGTGAACGGGGCCACGAAATCCCCCGCATGGATGAGAAGTTCCACGCCCTCGTCGCGAAACACGCCGAGGGCCCAGTCGATCCGGTCGAGCCGGTCGTGGGTGTCCGAAATAATTCCGATTATCACACGTACCTCCGTTAAAGAAGCTGTCGGTTTTCAGTCGCCGGTCGCCGGTTCAAAGACCGAATATCCTCCCGGCGTCACCGGGAAGCCGCGGGGTTGAACCAGTCTCGCCCCAACGTGGCGTTAAAGCCATAACCAAAGAGCCGACGCGGCAACACAGCTGAAATTTCTCTGCAAACTGCAAAGACGTTGCAGATAAAAAAAACTGAACATCGCCAAGAACAGGATAGCCCCCGCCGCCGCCGACGGGGTCTTCGACCTCCTCACAACGACCGCCGATGAAACTTCGCCCGCTATGGTTCCCGACTGGTTATGTTACCTGAAATGAACCTTACAGTTGCATAAAATACGGGGCCGGCGGCCTCAAAAAAATCCGCAACAC
>CAYYSS010000399.1:0-2798 GCA_964474325.1 uncultured Nitrospirota bacterium | reverse complement strand
GAGGGGGGGGGCCCGGCCAAAGCTAACCTCCGAAACGGGCAGGTACGGGCAGACACGCCGTGCAGCCGGGTTGGCGGAAACGGCGCTGATGGCATCCTGGGGCGCGGCCATACCGGTCCCCCCCAGGGCCCGTGAGACGGGTCCTACCCCGATAAGATTGTCGCCGTTGGTTGCATAGGCCCCCGATACGGCAACAAAAACACAGAGAACTCCAAACAGTGCGACGCGAACGTGCTTCATGTTTCCCCCTTTCTGCTGTGTGGAAATGTGTGGAAATTTTCCAGGTATTGGAAATTTGAACACAACGGGAGATTTTTGTCAATAATAATCGCAACCATTTTTATCCCCTCTTTTATCTCTATCTTTTTCCAACGGAAACGCAACCACCTGCAAATTAAGGGAAAATTAAAAGAACCCATTACTGTGTATAATGGTACTAATATTTTTTACTCGATTAGGCGGAGGGGGCCATGGAGTTTGATCTGTCGTACGTCATCAGTTTTTTGGCGATTCTCGTCATTGGGTATTGCCTGATACTAACGGTTTCGCTGAAAAAGGACATCCCGGGGGGTATGGTTGGCAAGAAATGGAATTTCCTGACAATACTCGTTGCGATGTTTACCGTGGGGTTTCTGACGACACCGTTCTTCGGACGTCTTCCGTTCAACATCCTTAAGCTGATCGTTTCCTTCATCTTCCTCTTCGGAGCGGTCTATGTGCTCATCACGATCAGGCTGATCTATACGATCATTAAAGAGCTTTCGGAGTAGCGTGGACAGCGCCACGGTTTTTGCCCGCACCGTAAAGGGTGAAGAAGAACTCAAGACCCGTAGATACGGTCTCTCGCTCGAAGACCGCCGCGGCCTGATCCTTGTAGACGGAAAGTCCAACTATGGACTCCTTCAGAAAAAAGCCATGGGGCTATCCGATCTTGAGGCCTGTCTCAAGACCCTTCTTGAGAGCGGATTTATCGCGATCACCAAGAAAGCCGGCTGGGGTGGTCTCAAGGAAGAACTGATCACCGTTGCCGTCGAGATTCTGGGCGAAAAAAACGCCGATAGAGTTATCAAGAAAATTCAGGCGGCCCCGGACACGAAAGAAGGAATCGAAGAAACCGTGAAGGGATGCAAAAAACTGGTGAAACTGGTTATCGACGAGAAAAAAGCCGACAAGCTGATAACCAAGTGTGCCGAGGTTATGGCCAGGCATTCGTAGTCGACCGGCCACCAAGGAAGCGGCCGCCCCGAAAACCGGGACGGCCGCTTTTTTCGTGTCTTACTTGAAGGAGTCGCAACGAGTTGGAAAAACCGACATCTCGAGCGAAGCGATCCGACGTCTATAACCCGTTGAAAAGAAGCGATTGCCCCGCCGTGGGCGAGGTCTTCGACCTCCTCGCAATGACCGGAACCGGAACTTTTTGCAAGACCATCTTATTTGATCCCCGCCGCCTTGTTTAACTCATCAAGCACCGCCTTGGGATCGGCATTGTGCATCATCGCACTCTGCGTGACGGTTTCCGTTGCCTGCCCCGGGCAGGAGAAACAGGCGGCACCGTAGTACTTACGGAACACCCCTTCGGTCTCGGGATAGACTTTGAGGATGGTGCCGATCACGTGGTGCAGGGCAATAGGCGTACCCCGCGAGAGGCCGTCGGCCTGCACCCCGCCCCGGGCGCTCGTTCCGTTTCCGCCAAGCTCGGCGATACGCTTTCTCAAGAGATCCAGCAGAACATTCGCATCCGCCCCGTGGCGGGAGCAGGCCGTCTCCACGGTAACGGGAAGCTGTTTCACCTGCTCCCGGTGTTCAGGATCGCCAAGGGCCGCGAAGCCGTTTTCGATAAACACCTCTGCAGTCTCCGGCCAGCGGGAAAGTATCTCGCCCACCCGGGTCTCCGGCCCGATTTCAACCTCGGCGACGCCTGGCGACGCAGGTTCCGCGGCGGTCTCCGCCTCTACGTCCGGGTCCGGCGAAAGCATGGTAACGACAATGTTCAGCGCAAACATGGCAATCGAAAGGACCGACAGCAGGGAGAAACCCGCGAACGCCCCGCCGGGCCGGCTTCCGGACGTGACAACCATGCCGATCAGCCCCACGTTCGCCGTGAAGAAATGTACCGGAACCCAGGACGGCCAGCGGAGTTCCCGGGCGTTAAAGCGGGGCAGAATAAAGTAACCGACCCCGTAGACCATCATCGCCATGAATCCGAGGAGATTGAAATGCACGTGGGCGAACCGGGCCCACACCGGCGTTTCCGCCAAGCCCATCCATGCACCGAGGGCGGCCGCCAGAAAGAGATACACGACCGACGCCACTACAAAACCTTTTGTATATTTATCCATTACCTCACCTCCGAGGGAAATTGCATCGTCTTCATGACTACAGTGTGGCTTACCCGGCGCCCGGAAACAATGACGCAGGTCATAGAGCGGGAAAACAGGTCGGCGGGGTGAGGAAAGACGTCGGCAGTCGGCGGTTGGCAGTCGGGCCGCACCTATCGCCAATCGCCCATAGCCTCTTGCCTGTCACGTCTAACGCCTTCCGTCTCACGTCTTCCTGCATCTCACCCCTAACGTTGCAGAAATTTCCCGGAAAAGGGGCCGGTGGAATCAAGAAAATACGCACGGCTACAGCACTCCTGAAACGGCGACAGGGTCCGAACACGGTATGGTATACGCCACGGAACGTGCCTTCCGGGATCGGCACGAAATCCGGCGCTCCCCCGCCGTTTCAACCAATAAGAACGCCGTGTGGCGGATTTTCTTGAGGCCGCCGGCACCGAATTTATGCCACTGTAAGGT
>CAYYSS010000398.1:0-2799 GCA_964474325.1 uncultured Nitrospirota bacterium | reverse complement strand
ATGTGGATGCCACCGGCCTGCGCATCGGTATTGTGGCCAGCCGTTTTAACGCCGAAATTACCGAGGTCCTGTTGCAGGGTGCATTGGAGGCGCTGACCGCTCACGGGGGCAGGGATATTCATGTCGTTCGCGTACCCGGTGCCCTGGAAATCGGCGCGGCCGCCCTGTGCGTCGGTTTTTTCGCCAAGGAAAACGCCATACTCGGCGTGCCCCTGATTTTCGTCTATCTTGCCACGGCAGGCCGGTCCGCGCCGCAACCGGGAAAGACGACACGCTCCCCTCTGCCTTTTGCAGCCGCCGCAGTGTCGGGAGCCGTCACCGTCGTATTACTCATCCGCGTAGGGCCGATGATAAAAGATCTCGGCCAGGTATTCATGGGTTGGAACACGCCGATCACGGATCAGGGGTGGACCGCAACCGGAGTGAACTGGACGCCGGCGGAGCATATCCTGACCGAGTTTCGCGTGGTCGCGGAGTATCTTTTGAAGATTTTCTTTCCCCTCCCTTCATTATTTGTCTTTGACCGGTGGGGAATGGAGATCTCCCGGGGTTTCTTAACCCCGCCCGCCACATTGGCCGCATTCGGCGCCCTGGCGGGATTGTTCGTTGCGGCGGTCGGATACAGAAAACGTTTTCCCTATCTTGCGTTTGGACTTTTGTGGTACCTGACGGCGGTTTCGCTTGAAAGCTTCGGCGCCCCGGGGGCCGATCTCTATTTCGAACACCGCAACTATCTTCCCCTGACCGGGCTCTGCCTCGGCCTCTCGGTCGAGATCTTTTCCCGGCTCAAGCGCCCCCCACGCCCGAAAGCGGTCATGGCGGGAGCTCTGGGCATCGGCATCCTGCTCGGGGGGGCTACGATTGCGCGAAACAGTGTCTGGCGGGACGGCATCACGCTCTGGGAGGACGCCCTGAAGAAAACCCCCGGCAACCTTCGGGCGAAGCTCGCCTTAGGCAATATTCATCTCCGCCGGAATCATATCGAAGAAGCCAGGCGTTATTTTGCCGAGTGCGCCCGGGACGCATCCCGCGCGAGCCAGCCCCATTTCGTTGACGTGTGCGGGTTCAGCCTCGGGATGTCGTTCCTGAACGGCGGAGACATCCCCCGTGCCGAAGCGGCCCTCGGACTCATGGAACAGCAGCTTCGGGATTCAAGCAGGTCGCCCATTCTGAGGGCCGGCATCATGCTCGCCCGGGGGGAAGCGGACGAAGCCCTCCGGAAACTTGCGGACGCCCCCCCGGGAACGAAGAAATTCGACCGGGCGCTCCTCCACACCGTAACGGGAGACGCCTACCGGGAGACGTTCCGCTTCGCCGAAGCGGAACGGGAATACTCGACCGCCCTCGACCTGGACCGGGACCTGGCGCCGGCGTATTACGGGCGGGGGCTCGTCCGCCTTGCCCGGGGGGCCGCCGACAAAGCGATCGCGGATCTCAAACGCGCGGTGGAAAAGGATCCGGTTCACTACAAGGCGATCGTCCGTCTCGCCGATATCGTCGCCGTCAAGCAGGGGGATCTTGCCGGTGCCCGAGCGATCCTCGACCGGGCGAAGGGCCTGGCGGATAACCTCCCGTTTTACTGGCTCACCGAAGGGCTTCTCCGCATAGCGGAAGGAAACGACAACGAGGCGGAAACGGCCTTTTCCCGGGCGCGGGGCACCGGGGCCACGGAAATTGAGATCGCCCAGGCACGCCTCAAGGGGTTTCTCCTGGCCGGTGACCGGGAACGGGCGGCCGGGGAACTCCGGGCGATCGCCGACGACGGGACGGCTCCCGAGCCCCTCCGCGCGGCGGCCCGGACCGCCCTGAAAAACCTTTCTCAGGAGGTGCCTGAACCATGAACACCCCTTTGGTATCGGTGGTCGTGCGAACCAAGGACCGCCCCGGACTCCTGCGGGAGGCCCTCGGGAGCATCGCAAAGCAATCCTATCCCACCCGGGAAGCTGTTGTGGTAAACGACGGGGGCGTCGATATAACAGACGTTATCGAACACGTCCGTCGGGCCGGCTTATCCATCACGGCAATCCGTCATGAATCGTCTCTCGGCAGGACACGTGCCGCCAACCGGGGACTGACCGGGGCCCGGGGCGACTGGATCACCTTTCTCGACGACGATGATGTCTACACGGAAGAGGGTCTCACAACCCTGATGGAGGAGGCCCTGCGTCGGCCCGGCGATGTGGTCTATGGAACTGTCGAACACCGGTTTTTTCTCCCGGACGGCCGTCCCGACCCGTCCCGTCCCGGCCAGCGGTTCGGCAGGTCTTTTTCCCGCCAGCTTCTCCTTATGCAGAATTATATCCCGTTTAACGCGCTCTGCATTCCACGGGACGTGGCCGAGCGGGCCGGCGAGCTGAACGAATCACTGGACGTCTTCGAGGACTGGGAGTACCTGGTCCGGCTGTCGCGGCACGGGGCCTTTCATCACGTTCCGGAAACCGTGGCCCTCTACCGGTGTTTCGGCGAGTCCACCCTTGCCGGGAGCCGTTTTTCCCCCGAAGAGACGGCCCGGGCGGAGGCACGCCTTCTCGCTTCCTGGTGGCACGAAGTAACCCCGGAGGCCGTGCCTGTTTTCCGCCAGCACATCGTTGAACTGACGGGGCACCGGATCAGAACGGAACGGGCGTTTACCGGAGGGGACGACGGGTAAGTCGCCTCTCTGCCCGCGCTACCCTTCCAAACGGCGCTCGTGGTACGGTATAGGGCGTCGGCGGGACTGGCAGCGGGATCCGCCGGGGCATAGTCATAAACGATGAACAGCAACCCAACCGTCAGCATCGTCTTTCCGGCATACAACCA
>CAYYSS010000397.1:0-2808 GCA_964474325.1 uncultured Nitrospirota bacterium | reverse complement strand
GCGTATTTTTTTGATTCCACCGGCCCCTTCTCCAAGAATCTTTTGCAACGTTAAGGTTAACGCTCTGCGGGTGAGGTTATCGGCGTCAAGCTTACGCCCAGCCGCTTAGTCTGGCGTTCGGGCCTTGCACGGACACCGGCGATCTTCAATCTTTTCCACTCTTGACAAGAGTATCAATAGTGATATCATAATATTGTGGGCGTGCAAAGAGACGTTATTCGGCAAATGAAGCAGAATCCGCAGGACATTCGTTTTGCGGATCTCTGCAAAATCTGCGATCTGTATTTTGGTGAGGCCCGGCAAAAAGTAGTAGCCATAGGGTATATAAAACGCCTTGGCGGGGCGATCCGAGGGTGAATATACAAAATCATAAAGGCAGAGCAAAAGCATATCAGGTCAGGCAAGTGTTAAAGGCGATTGAAAGGCTGGAGGTGGAACATGGCCATCAAAGATGATCATTATACGTACCGTGTTACATGGTCGGAGGAAGACCAGGAATATGTGGGGCTTTGCGCGGAATTTCCCAGTCTCAGTTGGTTGGCAAAGTCGCCGGAAGGGGCCTTGAAAGGTATCCGCAATGTTGTTGCTGACGTAATAAAAGACATGAAAAAGAGACGGGAGGAGGTTCCGCAACCGTTAGCCAACCGAAAATACAGCGGCAAGTTTATGGTCAGGGTGCCGCCTGAAGTGCACCGCAGTTTAGCTATTCAGGCCGCGGAGTCAGGGGTAAGTATTAATCGCCTAGTAAGTGCTCGGTTGAGCGGATAGGGCATGAGAGAGACGCATGGCAGTTAAGGGGTTGCCCAAAACCGCCTTGCGCCCGGCGAAAAATCTGTAGGATTGCGTTAATGGTCCTCCAGCAGGACCAGGTTGTCCCGGTGGACCACCTCGTCGGCGTATTTGTAGCCGAGGATCCCTTCGATCTGGGCGGCTTTCTTCCCCATGATCCGGCTCGCGTCGCCGGCGGGATAGTTCGTAAGCCCCCGGGCCAGGGCGATCCCGTCGGGTCCCGCGATAATAACTGCGTCCCCCTTCTTGAACGTTCCCTCAACGGCGGAAATACCCGCGGGAAGCAGGCTTCTGCCCTTTTTCCTGAGCGCTCGGGCCGCACCCTCGTCCACGGTAATGGTGCCCCTGATCCGCGCCCCCTGAGCGATCCATCGTTTCCGGGAGGAAATACGCCTGGCGGACGCGGGGAAACGGGTTCCGACCGGGTCGCCCCGAAGGGCGCGGGCGACGATATTTTTACGCTTGCCGCTTACGATCTGTACGGTGATGCCGTGGCTCCCGGCGGTCTTTGCGGCCAGCAGTTTGGAATACATCCCCCCGGTCCCGATACACGATCCCCCTTCGCACCCCGCCATGCCGAGGATCTCCGGGGTTACACTCTCGACAACAGGGATCAGGCGGGCATGTTTCGTTCGTCCCGGGTCTGCGTCGAAGAGTCCGTCTACGTCCGAGAGGATCAAAAGCAGGTCGGCACCGAGCATGGAGGCCACCAAGGCGGCCAGGTTGTCGTTGTCGCCAAACCGAATCTCGTCGGTGGACACGACGTCGTTTTCGTTTACGATGGGTACGATGCCGCGCCCGAGCAATGTCTGGAGCGTTGTCCGGGCGTTTAAGTATCGGGCGCGGTTCTTGATGTCTTCGGCGGTCAGCAGGACCTGCGCCACCCTGAGACCGAAATCCCTGAAGCTCCTGGCGTAGGCCCAGATCAGCCGGGACTGGCCTACGGCGGCCGCGGCCTGTCGCAGGGCGATATCCGCCGGACGTCGTTTAAGTCCCATTCTGCGAAGTCCTGCGGCCACGGCTCCCGACGAGACGATCACCACTTCGCCGCCGCCGCCGTTGAGGACCTCGGCGATCTGCGTCACGATCATACGAACGCGGCGCACGTTAAGGCCGGAGTCGGGCGATGCCAGGAGATTACTGCCTATTTTGATAACGGTCTTCATGCCTCTTCTTCCCCATTGCCGCCGCCGGCTTCGCTTTCTTGCCGAACGGCTTTAACGGTGTTTCCCAGATAATCTACCAGAGGATCAAGCCCCCGATGGGTGACGGCGGAGATCGGGAAGAAGGGAATGCCGTCCCTGCCGCACCACGCGGCGATCCTGTCGAGGATATCGGGGTCCCCCAGGGCGTCTATCTTGGTAGCCGCCACGACCCGGTGTCGTCTGAGGAGGTCTTCGTTGTACCGCCCGAGTTCGTTCTCGAGCGTCTCGACATTCTCAATCGGATCGCCCGCCGTCGTCCCCGAGACGTCCACGAGATGGACCAGAACGGCGGTCCGCTCCACATGCCGGAGGAACTGGTGCCCCAGACCCTTTCCCCGATGGGCGCCGGCGATCAGGCCGGGAATGTCCGCCACGACGAAACTGGACGAGGTGTTCGGTTTTACCACGCCGAGATTCGGGACCAGGGTTGTAAACGGATAATCGGCCACCTTCGGCCGGGCTGAGGAGATCACCGAAATAAGGGTGGATTTGCCCGCATTGGGGAGTCCGATCAGCCCCACGTCGGCGAGGAGTTTAAGCTCCAGGACCACACGCCGCTCCTCGCCGGGTTCTCCTGGCTGGGCGTAGCGGGGCGTCTGCCGGGTCGGGGATTTGAAGTGGTCGTTGCCGAGCCCCCCCCGTCCGCCTTTGGCGGCTTTTACGATTTGATCATGTTCCGCCAGGTCGGCGAGGAGGCGTCCGTCGGCCTCATCTCGGATCTGGGTACCCACCGGGACCCGTATGATGCGGTCTTCGCCGTCGGCACCGTGGCAGAGTTTTCCCCGGCCGTTACCGCCCCGGCCCGCCTCGTACC
>CAYYSS010000396.1:0-2812 GCA_964474325.1 uncultured Nitrospirota bacterium | reverse complement strand
TTCTCTACCGCCTTCATATTGAGGATGCTGGAGGTCTGCTGAAGCAGTTCGTCCATCGCCCGCTTACCCGTACCCGAAACCGACTGCATGGTCGTGACAACGACCCGCTTGATCCCTGCGGCATCGTGGAGGGGCTTGAGTACCACGACCATCTGGATCGTGGAGCAGTTGGGATTGGCGATTATGCCTTCGTTCCAGTCCACGTCGTCGGGGTTTACCTCCGGGACCACCAGGGGCACCGATGGATCCATCCGCCACTGCGACGAGTTATCCACCACGATACACCCGGCCTCGGCGGCCGCCGGAGCGAACTCCGCAGACCGGGCGCCCCCCGCGGAAAAGAGCGCCAGGTCGATGCCGTCGAAAACGTCTTTCGTCAGCACGCTTACCCGGTGCTGCTCGCCGTGAAACGAGAGGGTCGTACCCTCGCTCCGCTCGGAAGCAAAGAGCCGCAGTTCTTTCACTGGAAAGTTCCGGCGCTCCAGAGTCGCCACCATTTCGTTTCCCACGGCACCCGTAGCACCCACGACGGCCACCACATATCCATCTTTTTTCGCTAGTTTTCTACCCATATCTTAAGACCTCTCTCTTACGCGGCCGAAAGTTCTTCGGCCACGAGATCGCCGACTTCCGAAGTAGAATACCCCATCCGCCCGGCGGCTAGACTCTTTATCTTTGTTTTCGTCACGATCATAACGGCCCGTTCGATGGCGTCCGCCGCGTCCGTCTCTCCCAGGTGGTCGAGCATCATCCCCCCCGCGCAGATCGCCGCCAGAGGGTTGATGACGTTCTGGCCCGCATACTTCGGCGCCGAACCACCGATGGGTTCGAACATGGAGACCCCCTCGGGGTTGATATTTCCCCCGGCGGCAATCCCCATCCCACCCTGGATCATCGCACCCAGGTCGGTAATGATATCGCCGAACATATTGTCGGTAACAATCACGTCGAACCATTCCGGGTTCTTCACGAACCACATGGTTATTGCGTCCACATGAGCATAATCGGCATTCACGTCCGGATACTCCCGCGCCATCTCCGTGAACGCCCTCTGCCAGAGATCGAAGGCGAACGTAAGGACGTTGGTTTTTCCGCACAAGGTGAGTTTCTGCCCCTTATTCCGCCTCCTCGTGTAATCGAAGGCGTAACGGAGACAACGATCCACACCCTTCCGGGTATTGATCGACTCCTGGATCGCCACCTCGTCCGGCGTGTTTTTCTTCAGCGTACCGCCCGCCCCCGCGTAGAGACCCTCGGTGTTTTCCCTCACCACGACAAAATCGATGTCCGCCGGTCCCTTGTCCTTCAGAGGACACTCCACCCCCGGGTAAAGCTTCACCGGGCGGAGGTTGATGTACTGGTCGAGTTCGAAACGAAGCCGGAGCAGGATTCCCTTTTCGAGTATCCCCGGCGTAACATCCGGATGCCCGATCGCGCCGAGGAGAATCGCCCGGAAACCACTCAGGTCTCCGATGGCCGAATCCGGCAGGACCTCGCCGGTCCGCAGATACCGTTCCCCGCCGAAATCAAATTCCTCGTAGTCGAGTCCGAATCCGAACTTTTCAGCGGCAACGTCCAAGACCTTCCGCGCCTCGGCCACCACTTCCGGTCCCGTACCGTCGCCGGGGACAACCGCGACGGAATAACTCTGTGCCATACCCTGGGCCTCCTCTTGTAATAAATAAACGGCCGCGTCGACTCGACGAAAGGCCGCGCAAAGGTATTTAATATACCACACCGCCCTCGCCGAAGAGCAGCCCCCCGCCGAAGAGCAGATAACGCCTCCAATCGTCAATCGCGAACCGTAAACCGTACATTGAACGTGAGGCAACGGGGCCGGGAAATTGAGACTACGGTGCCGGCTTTGTTAGCATGAGTGACGGCCGCCCGTGGGGCGGCCGGGAGCTTACGTGGTGAAAAAACTCATTCTCTTCGATATTGACGGTACGCTGGTCCACACGGGCGGGGCCGGAACCCGTTCGCTGAACCAAGCCTTCAAAGACGTATTCGGCATCGAATCGGCCTTCCGAAACATACCCATGGCGGGCAAAACCGATCCCCTCATCGTCCGGACCGCGCTCCGCGCATGGGACTTGGACGACACCGATCAATCGGTAGAACTCTGCCTGAGCCGGTACGTGGAACTGCTTGCCGACGAGATAGCCCGCTCCAACGGCAGGCGGGTCCTTCCGGGTATCGAAACGATCCTCGCACGACTCGGAACGATCGACGGCGTGGTCGTAGGACTGCTTACGGGGAATATCGAGCAGGGCGCCCGTATCAAGCTCGAGGCGATGAACCTCTGGTCCCATTTCCGGCTCGGGGCCTACGGGAGCGACCGGGAGGACCGAAACGACCTGGTTTTCGTCGCGATCGAACGATACGCCGCGGCGACCGGAGAATCGATCACAACCCGGGAAACCGTCGTGGTGGGGGACACACCGAGGGATATCTCCTGTTCAAAGCCCTTTGGCGCCACCGCCGTTGCGGTCGCCACGGGTCCCTACGGCATCGAGGACCTCCGGGTTCACAAACCGGACGCCCTCTTCGAAGACCTGGGTGACGGAGCCGCGTTCTTCGATTTCCTGGGCCTGCCCCTGACGAGCTGACCGGCTGACAAGCTTACAAGCCGACAAGCGGACGGGCGGGCAATCATCAGTCAACCTTATTGAGGCAAAACGATTTTTTTGTGAAAAGGGGCCGAGGCCCCGGGTTTCCTGCCGCGGGAAGGTCGACCGTGTAGTTACATAAAATACGGGGCACCCATTAGAGTGCCCCGTGTCAAGGCCGATAAAACCCCTATCCCCGCCTC
>CAYYSS010000395.1:0-2823 GCA_964474325.1 uncultured Nitrospirota bacterium | reverse complement strand
GTATCTACGGCCCTTTCCGCCCCTCGCTACGAACCACCATGAGAAATCCGGGTTAACCCGGTATTGAAAAATTCTGCGCGGGCCTGGTTTCGTCATTGCGAGGAATCCCGCCCGGGGATCCGAAACGGCGATGAGCCGGTAGCGCCGTCCCTGAGGAAACCCTGTTGAGGTAAAAACTTTCGGTGAAACGGGGGCGGAGTTTCTTGAGCGCCTCGGCCCCGGGATTTCTGCCACTGTAAGGGAAAAAGAAGATCAGTCCGTTTCCTGCCGGGTAAATCGAGGGCGCTCAGGGCCAGAGGTTGGGTTCTACCGGTATTTCGTTTCCATCCGAATCGAATACGATTCGATTGGTCAGATCCAGGATGCCGACGGAACTCTCCAGCGCGATGCAGGCCTTGTTCGGCAGAAGGAGCGGGCGGCGCATGTGGTAGTGTCCGAAGACGATAATCTTTTCGTAGCGGGTCTCGTCGGTAAGAAAGGTTTCATCACCCCATTTGAGAAAGCAGTCGGCGTACACCTTCTGGGCCATGAGGCGGGTTCCCGGTTCGATGCCGGCGTGACAGCAGAAGAAGGTTTTCGTCTCGAACGTTGCGGACGTGGCGAGCAGAAAACGCAGATGATCCGGCGGGATGACATCGGCCATGAACTGGGTCGTCTCCTGCCGCCCGGCAAGGGAAATTGTCCGGCCGTTCTTGTGGTAGACGTAATCCATGCCCTCGGCGCACACCAGGTCGGGGTCGATTCCATAGGAAGCCAGGCAGGGCCTGCCGCCGCCGTATTCCAGCCACATGTACCAGTACTCCGTGCGGCCTGCAAAAAGCTTGAGGATCATCGCCTCGTGGTTGCCCTGCAGGAAAACATTTTTCGAGTTGCGGGAAAGCTCGACGAGATAGTCCAGAACTTCCCGTGACCGGGATCCCCGGTTCACATAGTCGCCAAGAAAGACGAGGCGGTCGCCGGGGCGGTAACCGGCATTCGCAAGACTTCTCTGCAGTTCGTCGTACATCCCGTGGATGTCGCCGACGACCAGTATGCGTCCAACTGCTGTGGCGGATCGTCGATTAGTCATCGCATCGTTTGCCGACGGAAGGACATCATCTCACCTGCACTCACGGCGCACATCCTCGTAACGCGCGATCCCGGATCTTCATGTATCTTCCGTGAACCAGATTGCGGGCGTCGGAAAGGACGCGGCGAACCTCGCGGTCGATTCCGACGAGTCGTAGAAGTTCTCGAAACAGGACGCGGGCCAGGCCCTTCAGCAGAAGGTAGTCCGAAAAGTAGAACGTTTTTTCCCGGGACGCAAGGACTGCGAGTGCTCCTTTCGGCGATTCTTCCCTCCCCTCTCCATAAACCTCTTCGGCAAACACAAGGGCATCGCTCCTCGTGAGCGGGAGGTAGCCGCGGGCGGGCAGGGTGGCGTAAAGCATTCGCATAACCGTCCGGCGCAGGGTATCCGGCGGCGAGAGCCCCGGGCAATTCGAACGATCCCGGCAGCAGGTAGCCGTGCAGCCCTTCTCCCTGCTCTCGGTCTCGAGGGACCTCAGGGCGCCAAGGTACTGGCAGGCAACGTTTTCGTACAGGGTTTTGAAGTAGTACTCACGGCTTGGGAAGTCCGGGAGAGACGTGTGTCCACGACCTTCGAGAAAACCGTCGTCACGAAGAACGATGCCCAGGCCGATAACCGCGGAAAACGGGTTTCGGGTCGCGTAGAGTTGTTCCACTTCCTTCTCAGCGAGTACGGTGAAATCGAAGTCGGCCATGCCGGGCCGGGGTGCCATCGCATCGTCGATCTCCCGCTCGAAAAGAAACTCCCGGACCCGATCGGTCTCCCCGTCCGTGGCGATTATGACGATGTCGATATCCGAACCCGGATCCCGTAGACCGTAGGCTGTACTGCCGACCACGACCACGCTGTGGATATCCGCTTCATGAGCGTCGAGAAACGCGAGACGCTTACGGAGTGCCTGGAGATCCGCAGGGGAAATCCGCCCGTGCCTGAGCGTGACGAATTCTTCGGACCAGGACTGTTCGTCGTCGGACCGGGGCACCGAACAGCCTCCGGCGTAATAAATACGACTCCCGAAAGCACCGATCATGGCGCCGACCATGACGAACAGTGAACCGATCAGCAGAACGGTAAATGCTGTACCAAGACCTATGATGATGTGCAGCAGTGTTCCGGGTTCAAGGAGTCCGCCTTGGGGGCCGAGGGATGCGACCAGTTGCAGCAGGGCGATATTGACCACGATCAGAACCGGGAAAAGGCCGGTACCGAGAAATATTGCGGCACCCGCAAAGGCCCCCGCCTTCCGGCCGTTTCGCACGAAGGCCGCCTTTGTGCGTAAAGCCCCCCGTGGATCCCCTTGTCTTTCCGCCCGTTCCATTATTGGTAACAGGATTTAATGCACAAGAGATACCTGCTGCGGCACGTTGATTTTATGGTGTTATTTAACAGGATGCCCTCTCAAAACTGCGAAAATGTTTGCATCTCTGCGAAAAACCAAATGCCCGGCCGCGGCAAACGTCCGTCACGCCCGCGAAAGCGGGCAGACCGGAAATCCGGCGAAGAAACAGAGATGGAGTTGCCCCGGTTTCGTGGATACTTTACCTCCTTTTTGGGAGGAGGAATTCAGGGAGACTATGAAAAAGTCTCCGGATTCCGCGTCAAGCCCGGAATGACGACGGGCTCTGTTCATGGTCGTATTGAGAAAGTGCAAGACGACGTTCCGAAGGAAGCAATAGCAATAAACGTATTCCGGGCAACGTTACCTTACAGTTGCATAAAATACGGGGCCGGCGGCCTCAAAAAAATCCGCAACA
>CAYYSS010000394.1:0-2826 GCA_964474325.1 uncultured Nitrospirota bacterium | reverse complement strand
AATAATAACGCCGTGTTGCGTATTTTTTTGAGGCCGCCGGCCCCGTATTTTATGCAACTGTAAGGTACCCACGGCCACTGTTTTCCCGAAACGGCGAACGGGTCCGGGCACACTATACGGTAAAACACTGTACGGCAAACGCCACGAAAGGTGAATTCCGGAAGCATCACTCAGACCTGCGCCCCGCCTCCGGCCTCTCCCCTATCGCCCATTGCCTCTCGGCTTATAGCCCATCCTTCACGCCGATAAGTCCGCAGGTCAACTCCCTTCGGTTATGTACGCAAGTATTTCGACAACCTGTTCCGGCGATTCCGCCACCGCCAAGGCCGCGCGATCGACCTCCTTGAGTGCATGGCCGAGTTCCGGCCCGTGGAGAATAACGAGACCCTTTCCTTTGGCTGCAGCATAACCCGCATCAAAAGCCGCGTTCCACTGGCGGTATTTGTCCCCGAACCGGACGACCACCACGTCCGACCGATCGATTGCACAGCGGGTCCGGAGAGCGTTTATACCCGCCCCCTTGTGATCCGCCCAGAAGGCGACCCGCTCCTCACCGAGAATCCGCACACCGACAGCGTCGCTTTCGCCGTGGTCCGTAACCGGCGACAGAAGCTCAACCGGTAATCGGCGTTTTTCCACCTCCCGGCCTATCCGCTCGCGCCAGTCCGAATGAATTTCCCCCGATAGATAAACTGTAATCGTCATCCCCTTGTCCTCCTTTATCGGCCCCGGGCCTGTCAACGGGCGCGGCTGTCGCGGGCGAAGATGGCCGTGAGACCCGCCGTCAGGTCCGGGAAATGGGGCGTTACCCCGAGTTGTTCCCGCATCCGCGTGTTATCGATACGCTTCGACTCCCGAAGATAGGAAAGCATTCCCGGCCCGAACCGGGACCGGGCCTCCTCACGCGTGATTTCCGGCGGCCGGGGAAGGCCCGCGGCTTCGGCAGTCTTGAAAAAGAAATCCGTCATGGTTGTCGGCCGGCCGTCGCTTATGTTGAAAACGCCCTGGGGCTTGTCGTTCGCGCCGGCCGCGACACATGCCCGTACGAGGTCGTCGACGTGGACCCGATTGCTCCAGGGTGATTCCGATTCCCGCAACACGGGTTCCCCGCGTCTGATGCGCTCGATGGGCAGTCTCCCGGGTCCATAGATACCCGGCACGCGCAGGATGGCCACGGGGACGTCTTCACTTCGTGCCCATGTAAGAAGGGTTTTTTCGGCGTGGAGCCGGCGGCGGGCGCGGTCCGTCTCGGGATTCGGAGGATAGTCTTCGTTGATCAATTCTCCGCGGCAATCTCCGTAAATACCCGTTGTGCTGATGAAGACGACCCTCGACGGTCTGCCGGTTTGACTGAGATACCCGACAAATCGTTCCATTCGGCTGTCCCGTCGGCCCTCGGGAGGCGGGGGAGCGAAATAATAACAAAGAGCACCTTTTGTCTCTATAACGGGAAACGCGCCCGGTCCGTCCAGGTTCCCCACCACAGGTCGGTAACCGCGGGCACGAAAATCCTCCGCCCGTTTTTCCGATCGCGTCAGGATGGAAATAGCGGCCGGGGATGCCCCGGCTTCCTTCGCCGCGACCCGGGTTCCTACGTACCCACACCCTATGATAACGATATGCCTCAAAACCCGATGCGGCGTTCGAGCCGCAACCAAAGGGCGGGTACGTTTGCCCGGGCCAATCCGGATTTCTCACCGTCTTCCTGCCGCGGAACCGGAAAGCCGCATATCTTCCGCGTTGCGCTCGATCCGGGTGCTCGACGTACCGTCAGGTACGCCTGTGCGCCGGAATCAGCGGGCGCCTTGCATCTATACCCCTTTCCGGCCCCTCGCAACGAAACACCGTGAGAAATCCGGGCTGAAACCTGGTTGCAAATCTCGAAAAACCCTCCGAAAACGAAACCAAGACGCAACGGGACGCCGAGGGCCGGACCCCTATCCGGCAAACATAAATACAATTTGGTTTTATAACCGTGGTTTCTGAAATTCTCCACCCCTGTGGCTGATTTTGAGCTTTCATCGAAATATAGCCGTAACCTATTGAAAAATATAAGAAAAATCATATTGTTCCCCGTGGAACACATTTAGGTTATCCATATTATCAACCGTCTATCCACATTGTGGACAGGCAGGAGAACTTCTTGAATATTCACCGGATATTTCAGTTCTTTAAGCTCGTTTTTCACTGCAGGTCCTTTGGATACCACAACTTTTATACCGCGTCCCCTGAGTCGCCCAAGGGCCTCCTGGAGTTCCGGGATTTTGTAAAGGGCCCGCGATACGATCAGGTCGGCTTTCTCAATGTCCGGGGCGTCTTCCGTGCGCCCTTCGAAAACGGTTATCCCGGCGAGCCCGATTGCACGCGTTATATGCCGGAGAAACGCGGCTTTCTTCCGTGCGGGCTCCACCAGCACGAACCGTACGTCCGGACGAACGATCCCGAGAGGTATCCCGGGAAACCCCGGACCGGTCCCGAGGTCGTAGACCAGACCAACGTCAGTCGTCAAAAATCGAAGAAAAAGCAGAGAATCGAGAAAGTGTTTTACGGCTATATCGGCCGGGTCTACAATCGCCGTCAGGTTATGAACCCGGTTCCATTTGAGGAGTTCCCGCCGATATATCCGGAATGAATCGAGTTCGCTTTCGGACAGTCGCAAACCCAATTCCTCTGCGCCTCCGGCAAGGAGTTTCTCAGGGGATCGCATCGGATATTCGTCCCCGTCGCTCCGCAAGAGCAACGATAAGGATATTGACGGCAGCGGGCGTCATGCCGGGAATACGGGACGCCTGACCGATCGTCCCCGGACGCCCCCCCCAAGCGGGG
>CAYYSS010000393.1:0-2841 GCA_964474325.1 uncultured Nitrospirota bacterium | reverse complement strand
ACGTCGTCACTCAAAGAGTTCTGAAATGACCCACACTCTTCCACGAAGACCCAATATTTCGAATGGAGTGCGGAGATCTCCCATGGCCTGGTTCCCGGCCGGGAGTCTCTCCTTGCCCGGGGCGTGGGCGAGACCCTCTTTTTCGGCCTCTACTACGCCATGACCGGGCTTCACGGCATCCACGTGGCCGTCGGGGCGGTCCTGCTCCTTATCGTGGGCCGTTGGGTCCGGCTCGGCAAGGTAAACCGGGACAATCACATATGGCTCGAGAACGCGGGCCTTTACTGGCATCTGGTGGACGTGATATGGATCTATCTGTTTCCGCTCCTCTACCTGATCACGTAAGCGGATACCGGCCGGGCAGGGAATGAACGAGAAAAACATACCAACCGGAAATCAGGCGGCGGACGCACCGCCTCCCCTCTCCCTCGGAGGGGCGATCGGCATCTGGTGCGCCCTTATCGTTCTTACGGCTGTTACGGTCGTTGTGGCACGAATGCATCTCGGGGCGGTGAGCATTGTCGCCGCCCTTACGGTCGCCACGGTGAAAGCCGGCCTGGTGCTGACGTTTTTCATGGGACTCCGGCACGAGTCCCGCGTGTTCTGGCTCATGCTTCTTGCGGCTGTTGTCACCGTTGCGACGATTGTGGGGCTTACGTTTCTGGATATTCTGTTTCGCTGATGATGCCCGCAGGTTCATATCTCGCCCGCCAGGCCGACGCCATTTTCTTCGGTATGACGGCAGTGGCCGTTGTTCTGCTTCTCGGGATAACGGGCGCCATGATCTGGTTCGTCGTCCGGTACCGCCGCTCCCGGAACCCCGTCTCCGCGGATATCCGGAGCCACACCCTGCTGGAGATTACGTGGACCGTTATTCCGACCATCCTGGTGCTCGGCATGTTCTATTTCGGCGTTATGGGTTTTAAGGGAATGCGGACCGTCCCTCCCGGCGCCTTCGAAGTCAACGTGACGGCCCGGATGTGGTCGTGGACCTTCACCTACGAAAACGGTACTGTGCTCAATGAGCTGCGGATCCCGGTGGACACACCGGTGTATCTCCGCCTGAGTTCCGACGACGTACTCCACAGCTTTTTCGTCCCGGCCTTCCGGATAAAGGAAGACACGGTACCCGGACTCGAGACCTACGTCTGGTTTCAGCCGGAACGCACGGGTACGTACGACATCTTCTGCGCCGAGTACTGCGGGGTGGGACATTCGAGGATGCTGTCCAAGGTGGTTGTCATGGAACAGGAAGAGTTCTTTGAGTGGTTCTCGGGCCAAAAGGAGGAGGAACAGGCCGCGGGGCTCGCATTGCTTCAGACCAAGGGCTGTACCGGATGCCACTCTCTCGACGGCACGCGCATCGTGGGACCGAGTTTCAAGGGAATATTCGGGCGCACAACGGTCGTACTCACAAACGGCGTCGAGCGGGAAATCACCATCGATCGGGAATACCTCCGCCGCTCGCTTCTCGACCCCCGGGCGGACGTGGTAAAAGGGTACCCCCCCGTCATGCCCCCTCAGACCGGCCTGACGGACGAAGAACGGGAAACGATCCTCAATTATCTCGAGGACCGGAAGGCGGACGGCGGCCGATGAAAAACAACGGAATAACCGCGGCGTGCCGAAACAGCGTCTCGTTTTCCGCCTATGCGCAGCTCTGCAAGGTACGCATCTCCGCCCTTGCCGGGTTATTCACGGCCGCGGGACATCTGCTCGCCCGGGGAGGTCCGTCACTGTCGGCGCTGGTAACGGCCGCGGCCGTTTTTCTCCTTTCCGCCGGGGCGGGGGCGTTGAATAACATCCAGGACCGGCGGATCGACGGGCGAATGGACCGGACACGCGGCCGGGTACTCCCCTCGGGGAAACTGTCGCCCGTCCGCGCGGGCCTTCCGGCCGCGGCGTGCCTCGCGGCGGGAATGCTGATACTCGTCCTTCTTCCGGCCGATACCCTGTCGCTCATACTCGCCGGGTGCGCGGTTTTGATCTACAACGGTATCTATACCCCGCTTAAACGGATAACACCCTGGGCCTTTCTGCCGGGAGCCGTTGCCGGGGCCGTCCCGCCCGTTATCGGCTGGCTTGCCGCGGGGGGAAGTGCAGCGGATCCCGTGCTGTTTCAGATTGCCGCCGCCTACCTCTGGCAGATACCCCACACCGTGGCGATTCACGGCCGCTACCGGACCGATTACGAACGCGCCGGCATCCCCTGCCTCCCGGGCCGGACGAACCACCCCCTTTCACTCCGCTCCGAAACCCGCGATATCGCCTGAATCCCACCCCTCCCCCCTCGCCTATAGCCTCTCGCCCCTTGCCCATCCTTCATCCCCCTTCCCCGCCCCTTTCATGCTGTAATGCTCCCCACGAGGGCAAGGATGCTGTTGGAACCCTCTGATAAAACGATGGAATTCAGGAACCGCGCGAGAAAATCCGGTCGTGTTGGTATGGCGGTAGCCCGTTCTGCTGATCATTTTGTCAGTCGCCGGTCGGCAGTCTCCAGTCACAAGTTACGAGTCAAGGCAGTTTCCAGTCGGCTTCCTATGAAAGTCAGACGTGAGAAGGGAGACGTGAACGGACCGTAAAAAACGTTGGCGGTCGGCAGTCGGCAGTTCCCCGTCACCCGCCTTGGTCCTCTCCCCTTTTGCCCATTGCCTAACGCCTATCGCCTATCGCCTATCACCTGCACCCGCGGCAGATTTCACGCCCCACACTCAGCCCCTACGGAGATAGGCGGAAAACTATCCAATAACTTGTTAGGAAAAGAATTATGAATGGATACATATATATATGGGTCATCGCGGAGGAGTGTGGGTGGAATCGGGCCGATTTGCCACCGTAACA
>CAYYSS010000392.1:0-2851 GCA_964474325.1 uncultured Nitrospirota bacterium | reverse complement strand
TATACTACCGTCGGGTCCCGCTCCATAAATCCTCCTTACGTCTTCGGAACTAAATCGGCTTGTTCTGAGAGACGAGGCTTCGGAACGTAATGCCGCTTAACTTATCCCGAATCTCACCCTGGATACGCTGCCAGATAGGATGCACGGCACACTCATTCGAGAGGATGCAGGCCCCGTCGTCCACCACGCAACGGTTGACCGCTACCGGGCCGTCGATGGTTTCCAGAACTTCCAGGACTGTGATTTCTCCGGGGGGTTTCGCCAGGCTGAACCCGCCTTTCACACCCCTGAACGAACGGGTTATGCCCGCCTTCGTGAGCTTCTGGACAATCTTCGAAGCGAAACTCTTCGGAACAAGCCTCTCCCGGGCGATATCATCGACCGAGACTACCTCTCCGGGCTCGCGCTCCGAGAGGAACAGAACGACACGAATTGCGTAATCAGCCTGGCGGGTGATTTTCATAATCGAGACAAATGATATCCATTATGCATTGATCTGTCAAGAGCAGATTCCGGTCTCTTCCAGATTAGCGCGGTTTTTTTTCTTGTCAAGGCCCAACGCGGCCTTGGAGCAGCAACCAGAGGGTCGGCACGTATAACCGACGCGAAAACTTCTCTGCAGACCGTAAAGTCGGATCGACCCTTCGTCGAGAAGACCCGACTCGGGAAGTTGCCGATAAAGAAACTGAACCGTACGGTTTCATAAATCCGGGGCCGGTGGGATCAAGAAAATCCGCAACACGGGGTAAGGATGGGCTATAGGCGAGAGGCTATGGGCGAGAGGGGACTTCCGCCGAAGGCGGGTGCACCGGCCCCTTTCGCGGCAATTCTCTTGCAGCAACAGGGAATATTCAGATAAAACCACGCCCTAAAAGAGAGTAAAAATATCTGAAAAAGATGGTAGGCCAAGGTGGAATGCCTCGAGTATTCATAAGGAGGAATCTGATAAAGTTTCAAAACATACTGAAAACAAAGAAAAATTAGTCTTGAAAAAATATTTTGTGTGGTACGTTAAAAAAGACTTGACATGTCCTGTTTGGTGATTTATAATCTCTCTAATATTAGATGGACAACAAGATGAAAACAGCTAAACTGAAAACAGTATCCCTGGCCCGGGGGTTTCGGCGTACACCCCAGCGGGATGCGATCATTCGGTACCTGGAAGACCACGACGGTCACCCGTCGGCGGGCGAGATCTTTGAAGCCGTGCGGAACGAAATTCCGGGAATGTCGTTTGCGACGGTCTATAACACCCTGGATGCCCTCCGCGAGGCGGGTGCGGTACGGGAAATGACGGTGGACTCCAGGCGCAGGCGGTTTGATCCCGATCCCACACTGCATCACCACGCAATCTGTGTGGAGTGCGGGAAGGTCGAGGACGTACACGGCGACGTTACGGTACTTCCCGCCAATGGCGATTTCAGCGAGTACGACATTAGTGAAAGCAGGGTGGAGTTTTTCGGTATTTGTCCAGAATGCAGGGAGAGGAGGTGACGGAAGTGGCGGTATTTAAATGTTCGAAATGCGGTGCAACGAAAGAAGGCCGGTGTAAGCCGAAGAAGTGCGCCAACTGCGGCGAGACCGGTACATGCGAAAAACAGGCGTAAGGCAGTACGGGAGTTTTTTTTCGGGCTTTGAGCCTCTCAGGCCCGAACCCCGGTGTGGATCGGGGAAAGGCGGGCCGCCCGGGGGGCGGCCCGCCGAAAGTTTTACAACACGAGATTGAGAAAGAAAAGGGAGGATAGAGGTCCAATGGAAATAATCAATGAGCATCAGGTGGGAGTCACGAAAGGTTCACAGGTGGAAGACGAGGTAATGGCGAATTTCAAGGGTGAATGCTCCGAGGTGGGGCTCTACCTGGCCATGGCCCGGCAGGCCCAGCGGGAAGGGTTTCCGGAGGTCGCGGAGACCCTGAAGACCATCGCCTGGGACGAGGCCAATCACGCGGCCCAGTTTGCCGAACTCAACGGTCTTATCGAACCCGACACGAAGAAGAATCTCGAGAAGATGCTGAGCGGTGAAATCGGCGCCAATAACGGCAAGAAAGCCGCGGCCGTAAAGGCCGGAGAGCATAACCTGGAATCCGCTCAGGTCTTTTTCGAAGAGTCGAGCCGCGATGAGGCCCGCCATGCCAATATGCTCAAGGGCATCCTGAACAGGTTTTTCAGCGCCTGAGGAAGAGTCGATGAAGAAATATTCATGTCTCCAGTGCGGTTATATCTATGATCCGGCCCAGGGCGACCCCCCGGCGGGGGTTCAGCCCGGGACGGCGTTTGAGGACCTGCCGGACGACTGGGTGTGCCCCCAGTGCGGAGCGGGCAAAGATATGTTCGATGAACTCTAACCAGGGCTGGTTTCTTAATCCGCGACTTCCCGAGTCGGATCTTCTCGACGAAGGGGCGATCCGACTTTGCAGTCTGCAGAGAAGTTTTCGCGTCGGTTATACGTGCCGACCCTTTGGTTGCGGCTCCAAGGCCGCCTTGGGCGGAAAGGTGGACGAGTGGGGGGCCGGGTGGTTGTTGTTTCTTCCGGCCCCTGTCCTCCCACTTCCGTCCTAACACTGATAAGGAGGTAAGCCATGTGCATGGCCCATGAAATAACGTGCAGCTGCGGTGCCCGGAGCGTAAGTCTCCACATGAGGGATTCAATTCTTCCCTACGAGGTGGTGGAGAAGGTATATTGCCCCGCCTGTTCCGAAGGGGTGCCTGCCGATCCCGACACAACCGTGGAAGATAACGGCTGGCTTATCACGTTCGATATGGATGTGGCGAGGCTCATGTCCCCGAGTCTGCGGCGCGCTCCCGAGGCGATAACCCCGGATTATCTCTTCGACGAAGGCTATTGCACGTGG
>CAYYSS010000391.1:0-2864 GCA_964474325.1 uncultured Nitrospirota bacterium | reverse complement strand
AACGTACTGCGTTTCATGGGACCCCCCTTACCTACTGTTTCACCCCGCCTGCTAAAGGGAAACCGGCCGTCGATCGATCCTTCCAGGTCCTCGGACGCCTTGTGATCCTTCGGCGTCGCCGTTATCCTCCCCGCAGTACAAAAACATTACCGCCGTTTGGCCCCCCTGTCAACTCGCTAAAGCATTTCTTCACCTTACAACCAGATTTTCCAGCGTCACCGGACCGCCGTCAAAGGTGGCCGTACCGTCGAGAACCGTATATCTCGCGGTATTTACAGCAAACGAGCAATCATAACCGCCTTCGAACGAGACGGCCTCGCCCTGATCGACCGTCGTGTTTACGGTCCGTTGTCGTCCCGGCACATCGGACATGCCAAGCCCGCCCGGCGGATTGTCCGTCCGCTGTTGAACCCGGATCTCGCGGGTTCCGCCGAGGGCCTGATTGATCGCCGATTGAAGTGTGGTGTGCGTGTTGTGGGGCGGTGTCCCGACTTTCAAGATAATTTTCCCCGAGCATAATCCACTCCCCCCCAAACTTGGGGGTTTTGCCCCACTCGGGACGTACATTCCCGTCGCTGACCTATCAACGCGGGCAATTCATGCGACAATAGCGCCATGGGATCGCCACGGAACGACATCCATAAACTCGGCGATATCGACCGCGTCGCCTATGCCTGCCGGCTTCTAGACGTAACTGAACGTGAACTGTTCCATGACGCGTACCGAGCGTGGCATGGGGAATCCGGGGATACAACCTAAACAGACCATTTTCTCGAAGACTACATTGCCCGGGGGACGGTCCCGTTCTGGGTACGGGAATACGCCCGAAAGGTCCTCCAAAACGAAGTTCTCCACACACGGGAGCGAAGGCGGGTGCGGCGAAACGCGCTTATCTTCTACGGCCCCCTCCTTTTGATCTTTATCCTCCTTATGGTTTTTCTCCTCACAAGATGACCGCGCGTCTCGTGCCGGCCGGAACGGTTCCCGCCGATCCTGCGGAAGCAGGAATCCGTGTACGGAACGCGCCATGCGCGTCCGGAATAACGTTGGAGGAGAACACCGCGACCGCTCTTCGGTTGTGGCTCCAACGCCACGTTGGGTATACTTCTTCTGCATGGGAAAGACCACCGAACCCGGCCCGCTCGTTTCCGTCATCATCCCCACCTTGAATGAGAAAAAGAACCTTCCGGGACTCCTCGCAGCACTTAAAAACCAAAACGGACTCGATCTGGAATTAATCGTTGCCGACGGGGGCTCCGATGACGGGACGGCGGATACGGCCCTTCGTGCGGGGGCCGAGGTCGTTACCGCGCCCCGGGGCCGCGGTATTCAGATGAACGCCGGGGCGAAACGGGCGCGGGGCGACTACCTGCTCTTCCTTCATGCCGATTCCGAAATCAGGGATCCGTCGATCATTGCCCGCGGGGTGGAAGCAATGGACACGGCGCGGAAGATAGAAGGACACGACCGCATAGCGGGCCATTTCCGTATTGCGTTCATCCGGACAACGAACGCAAACGACTTCGTCTACCGATATATGGAGGCAAAGAGCGGGCTTAACCGGACGAACACAACAAACGGTGACCAAGGGTTTCTCCTGCCGAAATCCTGGTTCACACTCCTTGGCGGATTCGACGAGTCTCTCCCGTTTCTCGAGGATCAGCGCCTTGCGGAACGTATCCGGCGCAACGGCACCTGGATCACCCTGCCCGGAACGATTTTCACGTCGGCCCGCAGGTTTGAGACCGAAGGATTTTACCGCCGACATATCCTCATGGCGATCCTCATGGGGCTTTACAGTACCGGGTTTACGGCTTTCTTCGACCATGCTCCCCAAGTGTACCGGGCCCAGCACGATGCCTCTCGGCTCCTCGTCACGCCCTTTCTGCGCCTTATCAGGAATCTGACCCGGCAAATGGGTTTTCGGGAACGTTTTCGGGCCTGGTTCCGGGTGGGCCGGTACGTCCGCCTGAATTTCTGGCAGACGTTCTTCTGCCTCGACGTCCGCCTCGGCCGGGGAAACGGCGGCGGCCCGTTTCTCGCGTTCCACGACCGCGTTGTGGGCCCGCTCATGGACTGCGCGCTGATCGATTTCCTCTTTATGGCTGGAACCTATATATGGGTCATGGGGGTCCTTTCCGCCTGGTATCGCCTGCGGGACGACAAGGAATTACGGGCATTAAAGAACGTGAAGTCCGGCGGCCGGTAGCGGATGACCGAAACGCCGGCAAACGGCTTTTCTTGTGGTGCTCCTGCAACCTGGGTGTAATTGATACGCGGAGACCGAAATCGTCAAGCAGCATACACCTTACAGTTGCATAAAATACGGATGGCGGCTTCAATCGCATTGTCTCATCACGAACGGACGGTACGGGGTATCCATACGGAAGGAAAGGAAACGATATTCCCCCGGAAGGAAGGATCGTCATCGTTTGCGACCAGTACGATGCGCTGCGGAGCCGACGCCCTTATAAACCGCCTCTCACCCACGGCGAAGCGGCGAAGATAATCACCGAAGGCGACGGCCGAACCCGGCCCGAACACTTCGATCCCGCCGTGCTGGAGGCCTTCAATGCGGTCGCACCGTGTTTCGAGGCCATTTTTGACTCGACCACGGCGATGGGCGACAGCAGGCTTCTTTTCGCCGAAAACAGGGCCCGACGCGACGAGGCCTGCAAGGACCCCGACAGATGACCATCTTCGACAGGTCCCGGGAGACACACCCAACGTAACGGCACCCGGATCAGGCGCACCGCAGAAGCTTTGTGGCTTTCCGGTTCCGTGGTAGGACGACTGTGAGAAATCCGGGTTAACCTTACAGTTGCATAAAATACGGGGCCGGCGGCCTCAAAAAAATCCGCAAC
>CAYYSS010000390.1:0-2875 GCA_964474325.1 uncultured Nitrospirota bacterium | reverse complement strand
GGGGGGGGTGTGGGGGGGGAACTCGCACACGACACAGTCCTGGACTACACGAGGATCGCCGGCATGGACGATCCCATCGCCATGGCTCGGGCCATGAAACACGCTGTAACCGCCGGGCGGCTCGCTTATAAGGCCGGTCGGATTCCGAAGAAACTTCACGCCGCGGCGTCGAGTCCTACGGACGGAATGATCGTGTAGTCGCGGACTGACATCGGGGACGGACCGGCGTACAAAAAAATAGAGCCGGTCCCGGAACGCATTGATATTCGGGGAGGAAAACAATGCAAGGGTACCGTTTTCAGCAACTGGCGTATCTGATTGTACCGTTAATGGTGGGGTTTGAAATGTTCATGAGCGCCCGCGTCGAGCGGAATAAGGCCGGCAGGGAGTCGGCCGGGGCCCTGGCCCTGGATATCTTCGGCTTCGTGTTCGCGGCCGTGGTGCCTGCGGTCTTTCTGCTGACGATCGCGACCCTGGAGTTCAACCTGTTTCCGCTTCAGGAACAGACGCTTCACCGGCTCGACCGGTACGCGGTTATGTTCATGTTCCTTGGGGCGTGGTGGCAGGTGTTTCTTCTTGCGGGTTTGAGGGCACGGAGGATCGAGGACGGGGAGAATGTCCTGCGGCCGGTACTCTTGCCGTACTTTGTACTCGGCGCGTTTGTTTCGGCCCTCATTTTATGGGTTGCGCCCTGGAACCTTATGTGGGTTTCCATCGGCTGGTTTGTGCTGACGGCGGCGGTTCTGGCGGGGTTCAAGGTAAAACCGGCGAAAGTTGCACGGGTGTTCATGGTCCTGGCGCTCTTCGGGTTTTTTGGAGAGAACGTCCTGTTTATCTTCCTCGACTCGGTGGTCTGAGCCGCTTGAGGAGTTATGCTGCCCCGGCTTTATCTGATTACAGACGGACGGGGCAACGCGGGTGGCAGGATCGAAAAGCGGGCCCGGGAGGCCTTTGACGGCGGGCTCAAGCTTCTCCAGCTTCGGGAAAAGGAGATGGCGACCGGCGAGCTTTACCGGCTTGCGGAGGCGCTTCGACTGCTGGCCGAGCCTTATGGGGCACGGATTGTGGTGAACGACCGGGTGGACGCGGCGCTGGCCGCCGGATGTCACGGCGTGCACCTGGGACGGCGGTCGCTACCGGTATCAACGGTTCGCGCCCTGGTGCCGCGGCCGTTTTTAGTTGGTGTTTCTACCCATAATCTCGAAGAACTCGAGGAGGCGGAAAACGACGGTGCGGACTTCGTGACGTTTGGACCCGTGTACGATACGCCGTCGAAACGGGCCTACGGCCCCCCCGTGGGGCTCGACGCCCTTCGGAATGCCGTCGGGACGGCGGGGATTCCCGTTTTTGGGTTGGGAGGTATTACGCGGGACCGGGCAGGGGAGGTTCTTGCTGCCTCTGCCCACGGAGTGGCTATGATTTCGGCGATCTGGAATGCGCCGGATATTACACGGGAGACGGCGGCCTTTCTGGCCGAACTCTCCCGAGGAGAACGATTATGACGACCATACAGAATGCAAAAAAGGGGACCCTTACCGAGGCCATGAAACGCGCGGCTGTCCGGGAACGGCTGGATCCCGAAGTACTTGCCGAACGGATCGCCGAGGGGACGGCCGTGATTCCGGTAAATCCCCTGCGGACGATCGAACCCATTGCCATCGGGAAAGGGTGTTCTACGAAGATCAACGCCAATATCGGAACGTCCAAGGATGCCGTATCGTTTGACGACGAGAAGGCGAAACTCGATGTTCTCATTCAGTACGGGGCCGACGCGGTTATGGATCTTTCAACAGGCGGGCCCATCAAGGAACTTCGGGCGATGATGCTTGAGCGTTCTTCCGTGGCCGTGGGGACCGTGCCCATATACGAGGCGGCGGTCCGTACGGTGGAGAGCAAAAAAGCGATTCGGGCCATGACGCCCGACGACCTTTTCGGGGTGATCGAAGAGCAGTGTGCCGAAGGAGTGGATTTCATTACGGTACACACGGGTCTTACGCTCCGGGCGGTGGAGCGCCTGAAGACCGAAGGGCGGGTGCTGGATGCGGTGAGTCGGGGAGGCTCGTTTCTTATTGAGTGGATGGTACTCAACGAGCAGGAAAACCCCCTCTCGGCGCAGTATGACCGACTCATCGATATTGCGGCCCGTTACGATGTGACCCTGTCGCTCGGCGACGGGATGCGGCCCGGGTGTCTGGAAGACGCAACCGACCGGGCCCAGATGGAAGAACTCCTCACCTTGGGCGAGCAGAGGGACCTGGCGCTCGAGGCCGGCGTGCAGGTGATGATCGAAGGGCCGGGGCACGTGCCGCTGGACCAGGTCGAGCTTAATATCAAGATCCAGAAAGAAATCTGTAAAGGGGCTCCATTTTATGTGCTCGGGCCCTTGGTGACCGATATCGCCATGGGCTACGACCATATCGCCGCCTCCATCGGCGGGGCCATTGCCGCCTCTGCCGGGGCGGATTTCCTCTGCTACGTGACTCCCGCCGAGCACATTCGCCTCCCGACCCTGGACGACGTGCGGGAAGGCGTGATTGCGTCCAAGATCGCCGCCCATGCGGCGGATATCGCCAAAGGCATACCCGGAGCGCTCGATCGGGACCGGCGGATGGCCCGGGCCCGCAAGAACCTGGACTGGAACGGGCAGATCGCCTGCAGCTTAAACCCCGACAAGGTCCGGGCCTGGCGTGCCGAAGTGCCGCCCACGGAAAGCGAGGTCTGCAGTATGTGCGGGGAGTTCTGTGCAATCCGCACGGTGGAACGGGCGTTGCACGGGAGCGGGAAGTGAGACGTAAGAAGTGAAACGTGAAAGAGGCGAAGCTAAACGGGAAATTGCCGACCTGAATCGTCAATCGTCAATCGTCAATCGTAAATC
>CAYYSS010000389.1:0-2882 GCA_964474325.1 uncultured Nitrospirota bacterium | reverse complement strand
GGGCGGCGTCGGCGGGGTCGCGGACCACCTTGTCGCCGATCACCCAGTAGATGGGAACTTTTTCCATGAGGTCGTACACCAGGCCGTAGGCCTGGAATATCCCCAGGTCGTCGGCGTTTGTTTCGCACCCGGCCTTGCCCGGCGCCGTAGTCGACGGGTCGGTGTTCGGGTCGCCGTTAGGCTGCCAGCAGGGGTCCATGGGGATCACCAGGGATCCCGCCGCAAAAGTCTTCTCCTCGGCCCCGGCGCCGCCCGCAAGCAGTACGAGCAGAAGCCCAGCAGCCGCTGTCCTGTACAATCCGTTTCTCCCGACTTTTCCCGTCATCTTCCGGCTCCTTTTCTCCTTCCCCTGCCGGGCGGTGGTGTATCATCCGCCGCCGATTTCCCCGCGGATATCCATTTCCGAATCCGGCACCTCCCCTTCGTCACGCTCGCCGCCCCCCTTTTCCTTCCCGCCGAAACCGATCCCTTCGCTCGCCTTATAGCCCACGTAGACCGCCAGGGCCTCGAGGGTCACGGCGGTTTTGCCGTCCGGGGCGAGGGCCTGGGCGAGGATCCAGATCTGGTTGTTGTTGTCCGCTTCGAAGTCGGAGCAGCCGGGAGTGCCGTCCCCGTCCCGGTCGTCCTTGATGAACACCCGGTAGGGAACCCCGTTCATGACGGTGGGATAGACCGTTGTCCCGTCGTCTTTGGTCATGGGCGGGTTGTCGCCGACACCGCTACCGAGAAGCCGGTAGTAATCGGCCTCCGCCCCGCCGGAAGCGCAGACATTGCTTGCCGGGCTTCCGTCCACGTCGAGATAATGGCTCAGGTAGTTTTTCGAGCCGTTTACGTAAGGGCCCGAGACGGTGCTGCCGTCACCGACGTGATAACCGGCGTACTCGAAGGTCCGTCCGAGATAATCCCGGGCCGCCTCGAGCCCCGAGAGGGCCGAATAGTAGGCCGCGTTCTTCGTGGCAGCGTAGCCGGTGAAACGGGTGAACATCCCTGTCCGGAAACTGAGCCCGAGGGCCATGACGAGCAGGATCGCCGCGATCCCGAGTGCCGAGACCAGCGCGATGCCCCTTCTGTCAGATATCTTTGAATACAAGGTTTCGCACCTCCACGGATCGTTGAAGCAGCAGACGGTGATAGCCCTTTTCCGCCGGATCGACCGGGACCTTCTCCTTCCCGACGGAATAAACGGCGTTCGTGTCTTCGTGAGACGGATCGGGGTATTCGGAACGGATGAGCAGGCTGATGACCACGGCCCGGATATCGTTGATATCGGTGATCTTTTCGAGCAGGCCGCCGTCCCGGTCCCGGAACTGGTACTGGAGGGCATCCACCTGGCCGAACACCGTGGCAACGTGATAATCCGAATCGGAAGCGCAGGTGTTTTCCCGGGTAAGGAGGCGGAGATCCCGGCCCTTGACCTCCAGGCGGTCCTCCCGCACCACGAGAACCGGTGTGCCCCGGTTCACGTCCCCGGGCGACCGGTCAAGTTCCAGGTTCCAGATTCCCCCTCCGGCGGCGGTCTTTTTCCGGACCTCGAACACGCCGTTGGTGGTATCGAACGTGATAAGGTGGCGCACGTTCGTTTTGCCGATAGCCTCGATATCGCCCGTAAAACCCGCAACAGCGCCGGCGTTCCGCGCGGGAACCACGGCGCCGCTGACCGGCGCGGCGATAATTACCATGGGATCGGCCTCCCGGGCGTACCGCACGGCGATATCGTCGGTAAGCGCCCCCGTCGTGTTGGTGAAGATGATCGCGGAGGTCGTCGTCGCCACGGTGTCGCACTGGTGCGGGATCCCGGCATTGGAAACCGAAAACCCGGCGAGGCTCACCCGGCGGGCGATAAAGTCCATGACCCGTTCGCCTTTTTCCGCCAGATCGGCGGCCATGGCCCCGCCCCGGATCTGGCGTCCGGTCGCCTTGAAAAGCGGAAACGTGAAGGTGAGAAGTATGAGAAAAACCCCCATGGAGACCAGGAGTTCCACGAAGGTGAATCCCCCCGGCGGGGTGGTGGACGCCTCATTCCTTTTCCAGGCAGCCACGCTCACGGTCTCAATCTGCGGTACGGAACATCTGGAGCCGGTAGGCCGGGTTTTTCGGCGGCGAGACCGAACCGTCGAAACGCTCCCCGTTGCCGTCTTCGGCAATCATCGTGACCAGGCGTACGTTGGCGCCCTCAGGCTTCACCATGGTCGTAATCCTCGATACCGCGGGCGGGAAATCCGTGCGGTCGGAGGCGTTCTTCGACAGGATGTTGAGAAAGCCGTCGACGGCCACCTCGTCCATACTCCGGGCAAGGGCGTCTTTTACATAGAGCTGGACCGTGTCTTCCCCCCGGATGCGCTCGGTCGCTCCGAGCAAAGGCATGAGGGAAAGCACGGCAACAAGAAGGACCGCCAGTGAGACCATGACCTCGACCAGCGAAAATGCGCTCCGGCTCTTTATCCTACCCATGTTCCTCAGCCTCCGTTCCGTTCGTCCTCAACGTCGCTACCTCCGGTCTCCCGAACGGGAAGACAAGCGACGGGTACTGCAAAAAATATTGCAAGCAAAAAAACTGCCATTATTTTTTCATCCTGCAAGAATTTTATAACGTATTGTTATTTAAACTTTTTATCCCTTAATATCGTTTCACCTGCGTGGAGCTGTCACGATGAACGTGTGTCATTTCGCCACGTGTATCTGTGCATAATGGCACAGCATTTTTTTCGCCTGAGACCGTCGGGAAGGTTTCGGGGTAAACTACCGTTGTTTAAATTTTCTCCGGGTCTGATTACGTCAACGTGGCGTTGGAGCCGCAACCAAAGAGCGGTCGCGGAAACACGGCTGCAACTTCTCTGCACATTGCAAAGTCGGATCGACCCTTCGTCGAGAAGACCCGACTC
>CAYYSS010000388.1:0-2888 GCA_964474325.1 uncultured Nitrospirota bacterium | reverse complement strand
CAGCCCGGAATCCTTTTCCGCCGTGGCTCCGGGGCTCGGCCTCCTGCAAGGGGGGAAGGAAGAGGAAAAAAACCTATTTTGGACAAGAGTGGAATAAAGTTCCAGGTTCCGGGTTCCCGGTTCCGGGTCGATCCGACCGACTTCTGTCCCCCGACGCGGCCTGTCCGCGTCAGGCTAGACCCTCGCGACGGACAGGTGCTATAGTGATGCACGGCCCCGGGCACCGCAGGTGCGCCCGTCGGGGCGATAACTACCATGACCGGATTTATTGAGCGCCTGGGGGGCCGTTCCCTCGATTTTGCCGAGCAGGCCGGAAGGATGGGTATCTTCCTTTCCGCCAGTCTGGCGGCCGTATTCAAGCCCCCCTATAAACTCGGCCCCATTATCCGGCAGATTCACTTTATCGGCGCCCGGTCCGGATTCGTCATACTCTTTACGGGCGCGTTTACGGGTATGGTCCTGGCACTCCAGGGCTATTACACCCTGCGCAAGTTCGGCTCCGAAGGCCTGCTGGGCTCCGCCGTAGCCCTCAGCCTCCTGCGGGAACTGGGGCCCGTGCTCGCCGCCCTTATGGTTATCGGGCGCGCTGGCTCGGCTATCTGCGCCGAACTGGGGATTATGCGTAACGCCGAGCAGATCGATGCGCTTGAGTGCATGGCCATCGATCCGTTCGAGTATCTGGTGGCTCCCAAATTCGTGGCGGCCGTGGTCTCCATGCCGCTGTTGACCGCGCTTTTCGACGTGGTGGGTATTTTCGGCGGATACCTGATCGGTGTCACACTCCTGGGTGTGAATCCGGGAACGTATTTTCAGGGAATGTACGCCAGCGTGGGCTGGGAAGACGTGGAGATGGGACTCGTCAAATCCCTGGTGTTCGGATTTATCCTCGTCTGGATCGCGGCAGGGAAGGGGTTCAACCTCCACAAGGAGCACGCCGGTGGATTCGGCGCCGAAGGGGTGAGCCGCACCACTACCAACGCGGTTGTGATCTCTTCGGTGGCCATACTCGTGGGCGACTATCTCATAAGCGCCCTGATGCTCTGACCCGATGCCGGAACGACACGCGACAACACCCCCGGAGGAACCCCTGGCCATCGAACTCGTAGCCGTGGAAAAGAGTTTCGGGTCCCAGAAGGTCCTCGACCGGGTGAATCTGCCCATTCGGAAAGGCAAGACAACGGTGATCGTCGGGGGAAGCGGGCAGGGAAAGAGCGTGATCATCAAACACATGCTCGGACTCGTACAGCCGGACCGGGGCAGCGTCATGGTGTTGGGGCAGGATCTCGCGAAGGTGGGAAAGAAGCAACTGCGGGAGGTCCGGCGGCACTTCGGCGTACTCTTTCAGAACGTGGCGCTGTTCGATTCCATGACTATCTATGACAACGTGGCCCTTCCGCTCAGGGAACGGACCAAGGCGGTGGAAAGCGAGATCGGCAGGAACGTTCGCGAAAAACTTGCCATGATGGATCTCCACGGGGTCGAGGAGAAATACCCCCCCCAGTTAAGCGGCGGAATGAAGAAACGGGTAGGGCTTGCCCGTGCCCTGGTGCTTGACCCGGAGATCGTTTTCTTCGACGAACCAACCACGGGCCTCGACGTTAAACGGAGCAACGAGATCTACCGGCTCTTTCACCAGACTCAGTCCGCATTGGGCTATACCGCCGTAATCGTAAGCCACGACGTGCCGAAGATATTCAAACTTTCCGACTACGTTGCCCTGCTGGCCGGAGGCGTGATTCAGGGTTGTCTCACGCCCGAGGAGTTTCAGCGGTCCGATAATCCGGTGGTGCGGGAGTTTGTTGAGTCCACCATGGGAACAATCTATTCGAGCGAACGGGAGGAGCAAGGACTCTATGAAGAGGTTTAGCCTGGAGACCGCCGTCGGTATCTTCATGATTGCCGGATTTCTCTGTTTTGCCTATCTTTCGGTGAGACTGGGGGGTGTCAGCATATTCGGCGACGAGACCTACAGCGTTACGGCGCGTTTCGGTTCGGTTTCGGGGCTCAAGCCCGGCGCGGCCGTGGAGATTTCGGGGGTCCGGGTCGGCAAGGTGACGACCATCAAGCTGGACGGTGACGAGTATCAGGCGATCGTCGCCATGGAGATCGACCGCGACGTGAAGATCCAGGAAGACAGTATCGCGTCGATCCGTACCGCGGGGATTATCGGCGACCGGTACGTGGATATCAGCCCGGGAGGCATGGACGAACTCGTGGAGCCGGGCGGCGAGATCGTTGAGACCGAATCGGCCATCAACATAGAAGAACTGATCAGTAAATACATGTTCGAGAAGGATTAGAAACAGGGGAGACCGGGGTTGACTGGTTTAATTGATTCGACTCGTTTCGTTCGTTCGTGGCGATGGGGTGGTTCGGGTAGGAGAGTCGGCTTTTGTCCGGTGATTGCGCTCTGCGCGGCCGTTTTGTCTGTCTGGTGTGTCCTTGCCGTTCCCGTGCCGTGCCGTGCCGCGGATGGGGGCGCCGAAATCGAGGAAGAGAATTTTTTCGACGACCTGGAGGAGGAGACGGTGCAGATCAGCGATCCCCTGGAGACCGTTAACCGGGGAATCTTCTGGTTCAACGACGTTACGTATACCTATATTCTGAAACCCGTCGCCCGGGTTCTTCGTATTGTTCCCGAGCCGGTGCGGGTTTCGGTAAAGAATTTCTTTTCGAATCTTGGTGCGCCCGTGCGGTTCGGCAACGCCTTTGCCCAGCGGAAATACGACGACGCCGGCAACGAACTCGGCCGGTTTATGGCGAACACCGTTCTCGGCCTGGGCGGCCTCTTCGATCCGGCAAAGAAAATGACCGGGATCGGCAATAAAGATGAGGACTGCGGCCAGACTCTGGCCGGGTACGGTTTCGGACACGGGTTCTACATCGTC
>CAYYSS010000387.1:1757-2892 GCA_964474325.1 uncultured Nitrospirota bacterium | reverse complement strand
AGAAGTAAAGTCTTTTCACGTCTAACGTCTTCCTGCCTCTTACGTCTTCCCGCCTCTCAACCCCCTTGCCCCTCGCCCGTTCTTTATATCCCCCTCGCCCATTGCCCATCGCCCCTCGCCCGTCCTTACGCCGTCTTGCGGATTTTTTTGAGGCCGCCGGTCCCGTATTTTATGCCGCTGCAAGGGAAACTTCCGTGACACCCAGGGGAACGGCAATGTCCGCAATAAGGAACACCGTTATGAACGCCTGGCCGCCGCCGTTTCCGAAGGAACACGGCGTCTGGGCCATGATGTATGTATCGTTTACCGTCGGGGTCGTGATAGCCGGATCCCGGAATCCAGTAATCTACCCGACGGCCGTTGGGTTGTTCTTTTTACTGACCTTGAAGGCCCCGCTTACGGCCTTTCTTCGCAAACTGGACGGCGTCTCCGCCTTCTGGACCGCGGTCTACGGAACCCTCGCCGGTCTTCTCATGCTCCCCGCCCTTTTCGACATGCCCCGGGGGCTCCCGTATTTGGCCCTCGCCGTCATGGTTCCGGCGGTCCCCGTGTACCTATGGGCCCTTGCTTCCCGGAAGGAGATGAAGATACATTTTGAAGCGGTGGCGATGGCGCTTCTGTCCCTGGCGGGCCCCTGGGGTTACGCAAGCGCGGGTGGAAACGACACGACCGCCATGATCGCCCTCTGGGCTTTTCTCGTGGTGTTTTACGTCCCCAGTTCCTTCCGGGTGCGTTTTTCGCCGTCTTCCCGGCACCTGAAAACGGGGGCCGTCCTCACATCGATCCTTCTTGTCACGATCGGCACGGCGGCCCTGGCGGGCGCCCTTTCATGGCTGATCGTACTAGCCTACCTGCCCCTTCTGGAAGACCTCTGGCGGGCCATGAACCCGCGAAAAGAGCCGATCTCGCTCCTCGGCCGGATCGAACTCGCAAAGACCCTCTGGTTCGCCGTTTTTCTGACATTATCCCTGCGACCGTAAACGCCCCACCGTCCGCCCGGCCGGTACCGCCGAAAAAATCGTCGTGGCCCCCTGATCAGGGCGGCAGAACCAGGCTCCCTGCGTAACCGCCTTCGTAGTACCATCCGCAGATTACTCAGATTCACACAGATTCTTTCTTCCTCTTCCTTCCATCT
>CAYYSS010000387.1:0-1657 GCA_964474325.1 uncultured Nitrospirota bacterium | reverse complement strand
GTCACGTACGGCACAAAACTTCTCCATCCGCAGATTACTCAGATTCACACAGATTCTTTCTTCCTCTTCCTTCCATCTGCGCCAATCTGCGAAATCTGTGGATAACGCCTCGTCACGTACGGCACAAAACTTCTCCATCCGCAGATTACTCAGATTCACACAGATTTCTTCTTCCTCTTCCTTCCATCTGCGCCAATCTGCGAAATCTGTGGATAACGCCTCTTCCACACGACTCACGAATTCACCGGAACGAGTCCCCCTCGATCGGCATGTTAGAATATTAATTCATCTCGTCTCGCCATGGGGATCTGTAAGAAAATACTCGTAATCGACGACGAACACCTGATAGCCTGGTCGATCCGCCGGCTCTTTGAAAAGGCCGGAGCCGAGGTGAAAACCGCGGAAAGTGTTGCCGAGGCACGTCAAGCCCTGGAACAGTCATCTTTCGACCTCATTATCGCCGACGACCGGCTCCCCGACGGAAGCGGGGAGGAACTTCTTCGTGGAATACGATCGGCACGGACCGGCGCCGTCTGCGTGTTGATGAGCGGGTCGCCTACGATCGCCGAACGGGCGGAGGGGGCCGCGGACGGGTTTATCGAAAAGCCCTTCCTGCTGAGCGAACTCCGGGCAAAAGTGGACGCATGTTTCTCCGCACGGGAGCAATAATAAAACTTCGGCCGCCGCGTCGTGCCGGTGTGATCGCCCTCTGCCTGTGGTGCGTGCTCCTTACGCCGTTTTGTCCCGAAAGCGTTGCCGGAACACTGCGCATCTACGCCTCGTCCGCCGCACGGTCGTTTCTTGACGACGCGGGGCGGTACTTCGGCACGATTGCCGAGATCGAAGTGAAAAGCGTTACCGGGGGGAGTACGACCATGCTCCGTCTCATGCGGCTCACCAGAAGCGGTGATATCTTTATTTCCTCGACCGAAGACGACATGGCCCAGGCCGCCTCGCTCAAGGTTATCGATCCCGCAACGAAGACGCCCCTCACCCCCCTCGCCCTGGCCCTCTACGTCCCTCGGGGCAATCCCCGCGGGATCGCATCCCCGGGGGATCTGCTGTCCGGGCCGATACGAATCGCCATACCCGCCCCTGAAACATCGGGCGCGGGCGTCTGGGCCGACCGATGGACGGACCACTGGTTCCTCCCCGACGAGACGAATCGTCTGAACGAACGTGTCCTCCTCCGGCCTTCGGATTCCCAGGGCGCCCTGAACGCCGTAATCCTGGGGAGCGTGGATGCGGCCGTGGGCTGGCGCAATCTGGGCGTGAACAGCCCTGCGGTGGAAACCGTATCCATGGGCCCCTTGGAGCCGGGGCCCTTCTTGAGCGCGGCAGTCTCGCGGTACACCCATCAACGGGCCATGGCCCGGGCGTTCATTGAATATCTCGTCTCGGACGAAGGGCGCGCAATCCTCCTCCGCCGGGGATACCCGCCGGCGCCGGCGGGAGACCCCGGGGCGACACGGGAGGGCTCGATCAGAAGGTCGCCGTTTTCCGCTGTATCATCAGTTCCCCGAGAAACGATCCCGGTTTCACCTCGGCCGCGTCGATGAGTTCCTTCCCCTCAAGGCCGTAGGGTTCTACGCACGAGGCGCATACGTAGAACTTGGCCCCAAGATCCTCCGCCAGGGTCTTCAAAAGCTCGGACAGG
>CAYYSS010000386.1:0-2914 GCA_964474325.1 uncultured Nitrospirota bacterium | reverse complement strand
GGGCCCCCGGGAACGCCGGCAGTCTCCCGACAAAAGCCAGGAGAGGCACGGCCACCAGGATAAGGACAGCAAGAGGTACGCCGACGACAAGGGAGAAGAGAAGGCCTTCGCTTTGGGAAAGGCAGATGATATTGTCGTTAATGGTCTCGGCACGCGCCAAGAATCCCGGGGTTACCGGACGACCTCCGACGGAAAAACCGGCCACGACCTTGTCGAGGATATCTTTGTACGTGCGGAGGGACGTTCCCCGGGCCTCCATGCTCAGCCAGAAGAATCGTCCGCCTTCGGAAAACAAATAGCTGTAGACCCGTCCCTTCCCCCGCTCCTCGAGGAAAAAATGTCCGTCATCGAAAACACGCACCGGTTGCGCATACGAGGCATGTATCGTATCGGCGAAACGCTCGAGCATGTCGTCCATTCGAACCTTTTTGGCGGCCACGGCGATCGTCAGGCGGCCGACGCCGGTAAACACCACCCGTTCCCATCGGCCGTCACGGCGCTCGCTGTAGGGCCCCGCCGGCACGGGGCACCGATACCCCCCGGCGGAGAACTCCTCCCACCGTACCGGGGCCGGACGTACCGCCAGAAAGACGGAGGCCACGAGACAGATCACCGCCGTCGTGACGACGCCGATGATATAGAGCATCTTTTTCATGCCCCGACGAAAGGGCTTCAGGAATCCGCGGTAAAAAGATCCACGTACTCGAACCGGCCCACGTCCACGAGTCCACGATCCGTCAGCTTGAGAGCCGGGATCACCGGGAGGGCCAGAAACGACAGCACCATGAACGGACTGTCCGTGACCGCGGGGCCGAGCCCGGCGGCGGAAGCGTTGAGCCGGGTCTCCCCCGCGGCCAGACTGTCCGCGGGTACGTCGGCCATCAGTCCCCCGATGGGAAGAGGGACGCTTTCAAGCACGCGCCCATCCGCAGCGACGGCCATACCGCCTCCCATCTCAACAACCCGGTCGGCGGCACAACTCATGTCCCCGTCGTCCATCCCCGCAACGACCAGATTATGAGAGTCGTGCGAAACGGTGGAGGCTATCGCGCCGCGGCGGAGACCAAGTCCCTGGACAAACCCGACCGCATGCCCCCCCGATCCCGTATGGCGTTCAATAACCGCCAACTTGGCCAGATCCCGGGCCGGATCGGCCACGGCAAGCCCGCCCGACCGGGCGGGCGACTCGACCCGGGCCTCGGTCAGGATCTGCCCCGGGACAAGACCAATGATCCGCATACGCTCACCCCTCACCGGGACATGAAACCGTTCGGGATCAATGCGCCCCAAACGGACGGCGTTTGCCGGCGGCCGCGTTCTACTGTCAAACGCGTACTCCTCCAGGGGGCGGCCGCCGAGAAAGACGTCCGAGACGTTAAACGACTCGAGGTCGTCGACGAAGAAGAAATCCGCCCGGTATCCCGGTGCAACGGCCCCCCGGTCCCGCAGACCGAAATACCGCGCCGTGTTCAGAGACGCCATCCGAACCGCATTCACCGGCTCCGCACCCCGCTCGATCGCCCGCCTGACGGAATAGTCCAGATGCCCCTTCTCGATCAGGTCCACCGGATGCCGATCGTCGGAAACGAGGGAGAGGCCTTCGCCCCCCATGAGGGCAAGGCCGATCAGGTCGTCGAGATTCTTTTCCGCCGTCCCTTCCCGTATCATCACGTGAAACCCCATGCGGAGTTTTTCCCGGGCCTCTTCGATGGTCGTGCATTCGTGGTCGCTCCCGGGACCCGCAATACGGTAGGCCGCGAGATCCTTGCCCGAAACCAGGGGGGCGTGCCCGTCTATCGGACGGCCCGCCGCGGCCCGGATCTTGGCAAGGAGCCGGGGATCCTTGAAGAGCACGCCCGGGACGTTCATCACCTCGGCAAGCCCCAGAACCCGTTCGGGATGGCGGCGGAAAAACCCGGCCACGTCGTCGGCCTCGATTTGTGCCCCCGCCGTCTCGAGATGGGTCGCCGGAACGCAGGAAGGAATCATGAAATACACGGCCACGGGGAGATCGGCCGTCGCCTTGATCATGTACTCGATACCGGAGGTGCCGAGGACGTTGGCAATCTCATGGGGATCGCACACAACCGCCGTCGTCCCCCGGCGCGCGACGGTCTCGGCAAAACGGTGGGGCGCGAGCATGGTCGACTCGATGTGGATATGCCCCTCCACCAGCCCCGGACACATGTACCGCCCCCGGGCCGAAAAGGTTGTCCGGGCCTCATAATCGCCGAACCCTACGACGACCCCTTCGGCCACGGCCACCGAGACGGGATGGACATCGCCTGAAAGGGTGTTCATAAGCCGGGCGTCGGTAACGAGGAGGTCCACGGGACGCTCCCCTTGCGCATACGATATGAGATCCTCCATCCTCAAGCCGGTTACCCCCTTTTAACCTCGAAATCTCATCGGAGTTCTCCCGCGGACGTGAAAAGCCCCGGGACCACGGACGTTAACCTTGAGAAGGACATTCAATCCGATTCGGATTTCCGCACCCGTTCCCGCAGCTGCCGTGTAACCCCAAGGCTGTTTCCGCCCTCGCAACGAAACACGATGAAATATCCGGGCTGGATATTCTGATTCCCTTAAAGGATAGCATCCCCGGTCACCGATACGGCAGGGGTCTCGCTGAGGGCCCTCTTTGACGCCGGAGCCGCGGATAGGCGAGAATAGTCAAGCAACTGGCTACGCCGAAAAAGAAATACAGGGCGTTTCTCCTCCCTTATTGATTTTCGCCGCGGACAGATTCCATGTCGTACGAGGTACGCTTTCGTGTTGCAGTACGTTCTGCTCGGCATATTCGTACTCGGGCTCGTCGTTACGTTCGCCTACTGCTTCGTAACGGGGATCTCTCCCGTCTCGAGTACCCGAAAGTCCCGGCGGGTAATCCTGGGCCATACGCGGTGGAACGAGG
>CAYYSS010000385.1:0-2947 GCA_964474325.1 uncultured Nitrospirota bacterium | reverse complement strand
TGGGGAATACTTATGAAAAAGACCTGGGGAACACTTTTGAAAAGTCACATCCCGAGTCGGGTCTTCTCGACGAAGGGTCGATCCGACTTTGCAATGTGCAGAGAAGTTTCAGCCGTGTTGTCGCATCGGCTCTTTGGTTGCGGCTCCAAGGCCGCCTTGGGATATTAAGGATAAAACTGGTCATGATTAAAGACAGTAAGCGCTTCAAAAAATATATTCTGTTTTTTATAAAGGCGGTTTTCAGCGTAGGACTCCTTTGGTATCTCGTAAACCGCACGGACCTTGGATTGGTGAAACAGGAGTTTTCGCGTGTAGGCATATTGCCTTTTGTCGCCGCCGTCGGACTTTATCTTCTCGCCCAGCTGGTGTCATCGTTTCGTTGGCGTTTTCTTCTGCCCTCGTCGGTCAGCGTGGGGAACCTCTTTTCTCTTTATCTTGTCGGGGGTTTTTTTAATAATTTTCTCCCCACGATGATGGGGGGCGATGCGGTAAAGGCTTATTTTCTCTACCGAAAGATCGGATCCGGCCCAAAGGCTCTGGCGTCGGTATTCATGGATAGATACCTTGGTTTCGTCGGGTTGATGGTGGTTGCGACCGCTTCGGCGGTGGTTGGCTCGAAGTGGCTCATAGACACACCGATAGTGGAAATGCTTGTGATTCTCGGTCTGTTTCTTGTCTTGGGCAGCGTATTTCTTTGGACTGTGCGGTGGGACTGGCTGGGAATTGTTCGGAGTTTGTACAGACCTCTTATGGCGTATAAGGGAGATTATCGAGTAATGGCGAAATGCGTCGCCGTTTCGCTCGGCGTACAGGCGGTAGCGATAACGGGGGTTATGGTAATAGGGCGTGGCCTTGAGATCGATCTTCCGTGGTATATCTATTTTGTTTTTGTTCCTCTTGTGGTTGCGGCATCGATGGCGCCGGTCTCGGTATCCGGGTTTGGGGTCCGGGAAGGGGCTATGGTCTATCTCTTCGGGCTTGCGGGAGTGGCGGAGCATAAAGCCCTGAGTCTTTCGCTTATATGGTACTTTTCGGTAATGACCGGAAACATGCTGGGAGCAGTAGAGTATTTGAGAATGGGACAGGCGGATAAAAAGGCCGTGGCGGAGATCGGCGAAGAAGAAGCAGAGTGCGGTGCGGAGGAAGCAAAGCCGGAGGAGGACCGATAAGGGCAAGGGAACGATAGGTCGAGGTCCTGACAATATGTTCCACGTGGAACATTAATAAAAGACCGATGGGAAAAATGCAGAGAAAATACGATGTTATCGTAGTCGGTGGAGGACATGCGGGTTGCGAAGCGGCATGGGCGTCGGCTTCGATGGGCCGGGAAACCCTGCTTATTACAGGAAACCTGGACCGGCTCGGGCAGCTTTCCTGTAACCCGGCTATCGGTGGTCTTGCGAAAGGGCAGTTGGTCCGGGAAGTCGGGGCCCTGGGGGGCATTATGGCGAGACTCGCGGACGGCACCGGAATACAGTTCAAGATGCTTAACCGCAGTAAGGGACCCGCCGTATGGTCGCTCAGGGCGCAGATAGACCGAGCGAAGTATCCGTTGGCCATGAAAAAAACGCTCGAGAAAAAGAATCACCTGCATATTGTCCAAGGGGATGTGGTGTTGTTCCGCCACGAAAACGGCAACGTTAGGGGTGTCGAAACACTTACCGGCGGGCAATATGAAGGCAAAGCGGTGGTTGTTACCACGGGGACGTTTCTTAATGGCTTGATCCATGTCGGCATGAGGAGCTACCCCGGAGGGCGGTCCGGGGATCCGCCGAGCCGGGGGCTGTCGAACTGTCTTGAAGAAGCGGGCCACCGGATAGGGCGCATGAAGACGGGAACGCCGCCGCGGATACATGGGGCGACCGTTGATTTTTCCGTTATGACCCCTCAACTCGGCGATGATCCTCCGGTATTTTTCTGCCGGGACACCGAGAAGGCCTTCTTGCCGCAGCGGCCTTGTTATCTCACCCATACGAATGAAGAAACCCACCGCGTGATACGCGAAAGCCTTGACAAATCACCACTTTACGGCGGGGTAATAAAAGGTGTTGGACCCCGTTACTGCCCGTCGATAGAAGATAAGGTCGTGCGGTTTTCCCACAGGAGTCGGCATCAGGTCTTTCTCGAACCCGAGGGAGTAGACACGGACGAGTACTACGCAAACGGAATATCGACGAGTTTGCCGTTTGAAGTCCAGGAGAGGATCGTTCGGTCGATCAAGGGTCTTGAAGAGGCGGAAATTGTGCGGCCCGGGTATGCCATAGAATACGATTACGGAGATCCGCGGGACCTGTTCGCTACGCTGGAGAGCAAGCATGTCAAAGGTCTTTTCCTTGCCGGTCAGATAAACGGCACATCCGGATACGAAGAAGCGGCCGCCCAGGGTCTCCTCGCGGGAATAAACGCGGCGCACCATGCCGCAGGCGACAAAGAAAAACTCATTCTTCGCAGACATCAGGCCTATCTCGGCGTTCTCGTGGATGACCTGGTCACCCGGGGTGTTACTGAACCGTATCGCATGTTCACTTCCCGGGCGGAGTACCGCCTTCTCCTCCGCCACGATAACGCTGATCGGCGTCTGACTCCGATCGGGAGAATCCATGGCGTTGTCTCCGCCGAAGAGATGCGGGTGGTCGAGGCCGTCGAAGCGGGTATTCTTGAGGAAAGAAAAAGACTTTCCAATACTACAATCCCGCCGAAAAAACTGAAAGAAAGGCTCAATATTTCCTCTGAACACGCCCTCAGCCTTGAAAAGCTCCTCCGGAGACCGGAAATCACCTATGAAGACCTCGCGGCCATCGGGGCCGTCCCCCGTGATCTTTCCGCCGAAATACGGCAGCAGGTAGAGATCGAGACGAAGTATGAAGGCTATATAAAGCGGCAGAACGATGCGGTTGCCCGGGCCCTGAGGCTCGAGGACCAGGTCCTGCCCCCGGATCTTCCCTAT
>CAYYSS010000384.1:0-2962 GCA_964474325.1 uncultured Nitrospirota bacterium | reverse complement strand
TGTTGCGGATTTTTTTGAGGCCGCCGGCCCCGTATTTTATGCAACTGTAAGGTTTTCTCTCGGTGCTCCGTTGCGGTGGATGCAGCTTCCGCCGCTCCGGAGGAGGTGCGCTCCGATGATCATCACGTATCACGGGGCACGGGACGCCCGCCCCGTGCCTCACTTGTGAAACAGATCATAAAGACCGGGTTGCAAACCGCTCATATCCGATTACGAGCGAGGCCCTGCCGGCGCCTGTATTGCCGGAAATCGGTTTCTTGTATAGAATATCCCATGCGCGTTCCGGCCCGTGTTCTGCTGGCGATCTTCGCCCTGTCGCTCTGTCTTCAAAATACCTGTCCCTATGGACAGGCGGGAAAAAGTCCGCTTCTGAAAAAAGATACATGTCGGCATTGCCCTTTCGATGCGGATTCGCCGCAGGACCGCGATTCGGGACCTTCACACCCGGACACGGCGAAAAAGAAACCTGTCCCCGGCCCGGCCTTCACCTTTGTGTCGGTTTCGGAACGGGCCCCGGTCTTGCCCCGGGTTCTCCGGTCCTGGGACGATTGCCGACTACCCCTTTCCCCTCCGGTTTATCCCGAACCACCAACGAAACCTCCGAGAGCCTGATTCTTCTCTGACCGGAATTTGCGTTTCAGTGATCGCGGGCCGACCGCTATCCCTGCGCCGGTATGCTCCCGAAACCGGGACGGCGGGGGAAGATCCGGCGGTCCGGCCTCGCCGATCTTTCGGAATGTGGAGGGTTTCATGAAGAAAAATCGCTTTCTTTTGGGCAGTGCCATTGTCCTGTATTTCGTGATCGGGCTTGAGATCCTGATCATGATCAGCCCCTTTGCGGGTTTTTTCTACGCCGCCATCAACCCTTTTCTGCTCGGCGCGGCCAAATATCCGGCCACGCGCTGGCTGAGCGCCTTTTACCTGCCGCATATGGTTATCCCGCCCGACGGCCCGCTCGCGGTCATACGGGTCCTGGGTTCGGTTCTCTTCGTCGGGGGGCTCGGTACATTTCTTTTCTGCGCGGGACAGATTTACAGCGCGAAATTCCGAAAGAAGGGAGCCGTTACCCGGGGCCTTTACCGCTGGGTGCGGCATCCCCAGTACCTTGCCCTGGCGGTCTCGGGCATCGGGCTTTCGATCCTCTGGCCCCGTTTCCTGGCGGCCGCGCTCTGGTGTGTCATGGTACTCGCCTATTACGCGCTCGCGCTGGACGAGGAACGAAGAATGCTGGCCGCACACGATGAGGTCTACCGGCCCTACATGGAGCGGACGGGAATGATCCTTCCGCGGATGATCGAGTCGCGAATTCTTCCAGCCGGAAACCTTCGCCGCTTCGTTGCTTTCCCGGTGCTTGTTGCCGTGGTAATCGGCGGCGCCTTCGGACTCCGCAGCTATACGATCCGTCATCTCACGCTCTGGAGCGAGGGAAACGTGGCTGCCGTGGCGATTCTTCCGGAAGACGGCTTCAAGATGGAGCACCGCATGGGCGATATCCTGGAAATGCCCGAGGTGCGGTCCCGTCTCACTGACGATTCGCAATACCTGATCTATGTGCTGCCTGAAAATTACATCATGCAGGGCCTGATCGCCGACACCGGCGGCGCCTGGAAGCTCTACAAGCATCACCACGCACTTTCCATGATCACCGACTGGATCCTGCATCCCTTCCGGCATCTGAGGGAGGGACACGGCACGCATAAGGCAATGCACGCGGGCACGAGCGGGATGTCTCACGAAGAGCATATGACCCGCATGGCGAGCGCAGAGGCCGAAAGTCCGGGGGCCGCACGTCAGGGCGTTATCCGGCGCCTGATCACGCTTCGGATCGAAAATACCGGCCGGGAGAAATGGCCGTACGCCCTCTTTGCCATCGGAGCCCGGCGTGTCCCGGTGTGGATTGCCGACGTGGAGTTTCACGAACTCAAGCTGATATCGGTCAGGGACCTGCCGTCGGGCGGAACCGGCTGGGGGCGTGTGCCGACGCCGACGTTCTGAACCGCGGGATCGTCCGGCACTCAGGGGGCCCCGGGCGGAAGCCGGCACAGGGAAGACGCTGAGAAAAGGCGGACACGGCCTGCCACAGGGACGGTACGGGGCAGCCCGGGATCCTTGCCCCCCTGCCCCTTGACCCTGTACCACGATACAGGGTCTATACTGTGTTCAGGAGGTGAACAATGGATAGTTTGACCATCGGCCGGGTTGCCCGTGAAGCCGGCGTTAACCGCGAAACCCTTCGGTACTACGAACGTACCGGACTGATCCCGAAACCCGCCCGAACGCATTCCGGCTACCGATCCTATTCTCCCGACACGGTGACGAGAATACGGTTTATCCGCCATGCCAAGGAACTCGGCTTTTCGCTTCATGAGATTTCGGAGTTGCTCTCTTTGCGGATGGACTCGTCCGCACCCTGCGCCGAAGTACGTGAGCGGGCGGAACGGAAGATCCGCTACATTGAAGGAAAGATTGCAGAACTCCGGCGGATGAAGCGGGCCCTGACCGAGCTTGCGAATTCCTGTCCCGGAAGCGGCCCGAGCAGCGAGTGCCCCATCCTTGAGGCCCTTGAACGACAGAACGGAAAGGAGGTGTAGTCATGAGTACAAAGCGAACGATTGAAATCTTCAGCGCCGGGTGCCCGGTCTGCGACGCGGCGGCGGCCGAGGTCAGAAAAGCGGCCTGTCCCTCGTGCGAGGTCACGGTCCTTGACATGAACGACCCCGCAGTGGCGGCCCGCGCCCGGGAATTGAACGTGCGGTCCGTCCCGGCGGTGGCTGTTGACGGCCGGCTGGCCGGCTGCTGCAGCGGCAGAGGGGTCGACCTGGAAACGCTGAAGGGCGCAGGACTCGGCATACCGATCGTCTGAGAGCGATTGTCTCCAGGTCTCTGCCTTGCAGTTACACACAACACGGGACCAGCGGCCCTGAAAAAAGTCCGCGACCCGGCATGAAGGGCGAGGGGCAAT
>CAYYSS010000383.1:0-2972 GCA_964474325.1 uncultured Nitrospirota bacterium | reverse complement strand
GGGAAGACGGAAAAGGGAAGACGTGAGACGTAAGAGGCAGGAAGACGTAAGACGTTAGACGTGAAAAGACTTTACTTCTCCCGTCTTCCCTCTCCCTTTTCCCTTCTCCCTTTTCCCTTCCGACTTCCGCCGAAGGCGGGTGCCCGGCCCCTTTCGCGGGAATTCTTTTGCAACAACAGGGTAACGTTTCCGGGGAGCGGTCGTCCGCAGGGAACAGGTCGTCCCCTACGATGCGGATGCGCGGGACACCCTGATCGAACCGGTAGAGAGCAGAATTATACCTGCGGTCCGTCGGGTTTCGCTTCAGCTCCCGTACGTTTAATACGCGGCGGCCGGCAAGGCCGGTAATGTATGCACGGAAACGCTCGACGGCGCCGTTTTCGTTGCAGGTCGGCCGCATTGCGAACAGGTACTCGTTTTCATTGAAGCGAAGTATGTCCACCCGGCCGTCGCCCCCGTCGTCTTTGCGGGGATCCCACAAGCCGATCAAAGGGTCGTCCAGCGCGGCCGATTGTTCGGGGCGGAGGGGTGCCGACTCCAGGGGCCAGTTCTGGAGCGACAGCGAAGGAGTGCACAACACTGCCGTCAGGAGTCTGTTCATGACGTCCCCACGGTTAAATTGTACCACCCGCGGAAACATGCGGGCCGACTGCATCCCTCATTTACCCCCACGCCTGGACGTTATCCATTTTACGGGAACGAGCATCGACACCTTCCGCTGGTAGGCGCGGTACTCTTCTCCGAAGGTGCGCACGAGTTTACGTTCTTCAAGACGGGCGCCGATGAGCACATAGCAGGTCAGTATGAGGTTTACGACAATAGCCGAAACGTCCAGGGGGCGGGCCCATATGATGAGAATCGTCGCCAGGTACCAGGGATGCCGCACGACGCCGAGTATTCCCGAGGTGTTCAATGCGCCGGTACCGGTAATGCCTCTGCGCCGGGTTCCTTCCCGAATCTGTGCAAACCCCAGAAACCAGCGGGCGTCGTAGTTGCGGGCGCCGAGAACGAACAATGCGATCGCCGCGCCGGCCAGGAGGATCTGTACCGCCCGCGCATATCCGTCCCAGCGCAACAGCGGCTCGGTCCGCAGGGCGTGGACAAAGAGTACGGCGGGTATGAGGGCGAAAATAGAGACGACGTTGAAAAAGAGACGGTAATAACGAAAGTAAGTCCCCAGGCGTTTCTCCATGTATTCCGTGACGGTTGCGGAGATCAGGGCGCTGTGCAGAATGCACCAGGCCGTAACGGCCGCCGCGAGGGCAAGGTAGTTTGTGAGTGTTATCTGTTTCACCGGGATACGAGTTGGGCTGGTCCCATCAAGGCCGTCACGAAAGTACCGGAAAAATTGAGAGTCGGTTCACGGTCATAAGAAAAAAGGTATGTATAGAGGGAGTATGCAACAAGTGCCGGTTAAAGTAAACCTTGCAGTTGCGTAAAATACGGGGCCGGCGGCCTCAAAAAAATCCGCAAGACGGCATGACGGATGGGCTATAGGCTATGGGCTATGGGCGAGAGGGGTGACGAAAGACGGGAGACGGCGGCTGCTGATTTCAATTCTGTGCGACAATACGATAACGCACTCGTACCGCAAAGGGGGAGGTCCAATGGCCTATGACGAAACGATTGACAAACGGGTGGCGGGTATCGTTTCCCGGTGGCGGAATACGGAGAAAAAGAAGATGTTCGGAGGAGTCTGTCATCTTTTGAACGGCAATATGGTGGCGGGAAGCCTCAACAACAGCCTGATCCTCCGACTCGGTGAAAAAGGAGCCGCCGAGGCCCTCTCGGCCGAACATACGCGGCCGTTCGACATTACGGGACGGCCCATGAAAGGGTGGGTCATGGTTTCACCCGAGGGCTTCCAGACGGACGAAGAGCTTCGGGTGTGGCTCGAGGAAGCGAAGGATTTCGTCAGGACCCTTCCCAGGAAATAGATGACGCTCACTTCCGCGAGGCCCGTCTGGATCAGCCACAGGGGGCTTAAGGACAACGCCGTTGAAAACACCGTGGAGGCGTTTCAGGCGGCCGTGGCAGCCGGGTTCGACGGTCTTGAGACGGATCTGCGAGCGACGAACGACGGCCACATCGTCCTTGCCCACGACAGCTCCTTTAAGCGGCTTACGGGGGATTCGCGAACCGTCTTTAAGCATGGAAGAAGGGAAATCGAAGAGATCCGCTTTCCCGGCGGTTCGCGCCCTTCCTTCTTCGATGATTTTCTCGATATCTTCCGGGACCAATTATTACTGCTCGATATCAAACCGGAGGGCGGCGACCAGACGATAAAAACCCTCGTTGCGCTGGCTGCGCGGATGGGGGCGGTGGATTCCCTCGTTGCGCGGTCACGGTTTCTCGCCGGCAACCGGCGGCAGGAGCGGCTTATCGCGAAGTATCTACCCGGCGCCCGGTTCTATGCCCGGGAACACGAATGCTGGCGGGCGGGGCTTGCGGTCCTCGGAGGGTTCCCCCGGGCCGGTAGTATACGATCCGGAAGAACGTACGCTCTCAAAGCCCGGTTTCGGAACGTTGAACTTTTCAAAAAAGATATCGTCGGTGTCTATCGCCGCCTTGGGGCCAGGACCATCGCGTTTCTTCCGGCCACCGAGGCGGACGCCCGCCGGGCTCTGACGGCGGGATTCGACGAGATCGTGACCGATGGAAGACCGGTTCGGGCGGGGTGGGGAGACGATTGACGATTGACGCCCGCGGGCGCAGGCGAGAGGGGATGGGGGATGGGCGAGGGGGGTGAGAGGCGGGAAGACGTGAGAGGCAGGAAGACGTGAGAGGCAGGAAGACGTAAGACGTGACAGGCAAGGGGCTATGGGCGATTGGCGATAGGTGCGGCCCAACTGCCAAACGCCGACTGCCAACTTTTCCCTTCTCCCCTCTCCCGTTTTCCTTGTTTCTTCTCCCTTCTGACTTCCCGAATCGGGTCTCCTGACCCATGCAGGGTCGATCCGACTGATTTCCGT
>CAYYSS010000382.1:0-2981 GCA_964474325.1 uncultured Nitrospirota bacterium | reverse complement strand
TTTTGATCCCACCGGCCCCTTTCGCGGGAATTCTTTTGCAACAACAGGGTCAACCTTGCAGAGACAAGACGACGCGCGCGGCGGTCTTGGAAAACTCCCGCCGCCCGGAAGATCCCGGCGGCGACGGGAACCGGCCCGGCGGGCGGGGAGAGAGCGTGGGTCCTAGGGCCGGTCCCACGCGGTCATGTTCGGGTCCGGCGGATTCGCCGATCCCTCGTCGCCGACGGGGGGTACTTCTGAGGCACGGACGCAGCGGTTCCTCCCTGAGCGCTTGGCATGGTACAGAGCCTGATCGGCCCGTTCGATCAGGGTCTCTCTGGTGGTTGCGTCCAGGGGATAGGAAGCGACGCCGATACTCAGGGTGATCTTCAGGGGGCCTGCATCGGTTTGAAAGGTTTCGCTCTGTACGTGTTTTCTCAGTCGTTCGGCGATCTTGCGGGCGGCTTCCTGGTCCGTATTGACCAGTACGGCCGCGAATTCCTCGCCTCCGTATCGGGCAGGGAAATCGGCGGCGGACCGGAGGGTCGACTTGAGAATGGCTGCGAGTCGACGCAGAACCGCGTCCCCGGCGGGATGGCCGTAGGTGTCGTTGACTTTCTTGAAATAGTCGATATCCATGAGCAGAAACGACAGGTCGCCGGGATAACGGTCGAGACGTTTGAACTCCTCGGCGAGCCGTTCCTGAAAATGCCGGTGGTTATAGAGCCCGGTGAGGCCGTCGGTATGGGCCATTTTCTCGATCCGCCGGTGGAGCCAGGCGTTGGCCACGGACACGGCGGCCAGGTTTGCAAGGACTTTCAGGAGTTCTATGGAGCGGGCGTCGTAGGCATCGGGCCTGCGGGATCCCACGGTAAGAATCGCCTCGACTCTCTGTTCGTGTATCAGCGGAAGGGCGATGAAGGTCCGCAGGCCCTTGAGGTCGAAGGGCAGCACCCGTGCAGGCTGTTTTTTCAAATCTCCGATATGAAAAAGCTTCGTCTCGCCCTGGGACAGCCAGGGGAGCATGGATTTATCGCCGTCCACCGTTGCGTTCTTGCCGGGGTCGTACCCTTTCGACGCAAGAATTCGGAACCGGCCGTCGCCATGGACCCGGAAAAGGATACAGTGGTCGTTCTGGATAAGCCGCTCCATGAGGCCTACGAGTTTTCCCGCGATTTCATCAATCTTGATCGTCGTGATAAGTTCGCTGGATATATCGTAGAGGGCCTTGAAGCCCCGAGCGGAGGTCTGGATCTGGGTATAGGTCCTGGCCTTTCTGAGGACCGCGACGATCTCGCGGCCGAAGAGTTCGAGGATAGCACGGTCCTTCTCGAAAAAGGCGTCCTGTTCCTGGGCATCGACCACCAGAACGCCCTGGAGAACGTCGCCGTCGAGTACGGGAACCGCGACCAGGGAATTCATCCGGGCGCGATGTTTGTAATATCCCGGTTTCAGGCGACGGTCCGTCATATTACCGACGAGCATGGACTGGCGTTCCTTGGCCACGAGGCCTATGTAGCCCCGGCCCGGATCGAGCGGGCCGTCGACCAGGGGGGGGAATCGGTAATCGAGCTCCGCAGGATCAGGCTTCCGTCGTCCTCCAGTGAAAAATATGCGGCTGTATTACAGGGAATCACGTTTTTAACCAGGTACACTACGTGATCCAGGTTTTCCCGCAATTCGATCACGGAGCCGACCAGATCCCGGAAGGTGTCTTCCCGCAGAAACGAGTCCGTGTCCGCAAGGCCGGCTTCGTCCAGTCGGCGCGCCTCCGCGGTGAGTGAATGGAGATCCTGCTGGAGCGTGCGCCGCCTGCGTTTTTCCCTGCCGATAAACAGGGCGGGAAGCAGACACGAAAGAATTACGGCGCTCCCTCCGGCCGTAGCGGCCTGGAGGGATCCGGACCCGACGACGACCGGTCCCATGGCATAGGGAGCGATAAGAAGCAGGGTTGTGCGGGGGGATAGTGCCCCCACGGTCACCATCAGCGGGAAGACGAGAAGGCGGACCTCCGCTAGTGAGGTGAGCTGGCCAAGGGGCGCAACGAGACCCATGGTTGCAATGAGCGCCAGAAAATCCCGGGGAAAGCCGGAACGTCGAAGGACCAGAACCCAGGACGCCCCTGCGACGAGGCCGATGGCGACAGCCGCGTACGGGAGGAGGCGGGGAATAAACCCGGCGCCGTACAGGGCCGTATACGCGACCACCAGTGAGGCTGTCTTGAGGCTGAAGCGCGAACCGGAAGATCCCGCGGGGTCTTGACTATTCGAGCTGGATGCCCTTTTTCGCCATTTCTTCACGGAGGAACCGATCGTACAACACGTCCCACTCGGGGGTTCCCTCCGGAATGGGGCGGGAATAAGAACTGATTTTGCGGCGTATTGCTTCTTCCATCTCCGCGTCGACCTGGAGAACGCGGGTAATGGCCCGCTTCATTTCCCGGCGGATGATACCGGCGTCCACGCGGGGTTGGACGAGTCCCTGGTCGACAAGCCCCTTATAGACAACGTGGGAAAGATGGCTTATCTTGTCGTCGCTCAGTCTGAGCTTCACAGTACGATATTCCTTTCCCGTACGAGTTTCTGTTTCGTCATATCGAAGAGCTTCCGATAATCCACCTGCCCCTGGTCGATCTGATTCTCGTATTTCGAGAGGATCTCCCGCACCTCCTGGTTGAGACGGTCCTCGACCGCCAGTTCCTCGAAGATGAGATCGGTCAGTGCCTGGCGGATCTTGTCGTCCGGGCCGTTGAATTCCACGAGATCGTTCGCACGAAGGGCGCCCAGAATTTCATTGGAAAGGATCGGTATCCAGCCCTTCGGGATTCTCATGGAGACGTGCTACGGCTGTACGTAGGGCAGGAGTGCGATGTGCCGTGCCTGCATTATCGCGATTTTCACGGCCCGCTGGTGTTTCGCGCAGGTCCCGGTGATGCGCCGGGGTACGATTTTGCCCCGTTCACTCACATAATGCTTCAGAGTCCGCATATCTTTGTAATCGAT
>CAYYSS010000381.1:0-2983 GCA_964474325.1 uncultured Nitrospirota bacterium | reverse complement strand
GTCCACCCCCTCGATGCGGTCGAGAGCGGTAACGAGCCAGGCTACGTCCGGTCCCCTATTGCCTTCTGCAAGACGGTGAGAGTGCAGGTTCGGAGGCCGCCACATAAGGACGTAGTCGCCGGTCCAACCGGACGTCAGCTCTTGTTCCGGAACGAGAACAACCCCCTCTGACGACGATATCAGGGCGAATCCCCCGCGGAGTCCGAGAAGTACCGGATAATAACTATTACCCGTCGGCCCGGTTATCCGGAGGACCGCCGGACGGTTTTTCCTGAGGAGGTCCTCCCACGAACCCGAGCCGAAGATACAGCTGATGCCCATGGCGCGGGCGGTCTCGCACGGGCTTCGGGTGGCGGTGTCCCGTTTCCGGTCCGTCCAATGGTCAAGGAGTTGCGCCGCGCCCGCGTCCAGGCTGTCCGGGAGGTTGTTTCCCATGACGAGGGCGTTGAGACTTGAGACTGTGGACGCCTGCGCCACGGGGTCATCCAACAGGAGGACCGGCCGGTCCGGGCGGGGCGTGACCACTCCGCGAACGAACGTTACGGCGGTATCGGGCTCCAGCGCGTGGGGGTCATCCGAAAGGGCCGGGGAGCCCTCCCGCCCGGGCGGTGACAGGGCCTTGACGCGAGTAACTATTCGGTCCGAAAACGTCTGCCACCCGGCAAGGACCGCCACCGCGACCATCCCCGTTATCGCCCAGCGGAGGACCCCCGCCACGGGCCTTACGCGCCGCGGAGTGATCTCGCGGGCGGCTTTCCGTACCAGGGCGGGGGTGATATGTGACTTCCGGTGGGCATAGGCGCCGAGCAGTGCCCGGTCGCAGACGATATTGATGAGGCGGGGTATTCCGTCCGAAAGGCGGTGTATGAGCCGGAGTGCGCCCGGGCTGAAGATCTGCCGGGAAAACCCCGCTATTTCCATACGGTGCCATATATAGGCCGAGGTTTCGTCCCGGGAAAGCGCGGTCAGGTGATACCGAGCCGTTATCCGCTGGGAAAGTTGGCGCAGTTCCCTGCGTCCGAGAATCTCCTGCAACTCCGGTTGGCCGATCAGAATCACTTGGAGGAGTTTTCGCGTAGACGTTTCCAGATTGGTGAGAAGGCGCACCTGTTCGAAGGCTTCGGTACTCAGGTTCTGCGCCTCGTCGATAACCAGCACGGTCCGACGTCCCCGGCCATGGGCGGAGAGGAGGTAGGCGTTCAGGGCGTCGACGAGGATTTTAATACTGTTCGTTTCCGCGGGATAGGGAATCCTGAGTTCGTCGCATATGGAAGCCACGAGTTCCACCGCCGTCAGACGCGGATTCAGAATAAGGGCCACGTCGACTCCGTGGGGGGCCTGTTCGAGAAGGCTTCGGCACAGGGTGGTTTTGCCGGTCCCGACCTCCCCGGTCAGTTGAACGAACCCCCCCCCTTCGCCCACGCCGAACAACAGATGAGCCATTGCTTCCTTATGGTGATGCCCCAGGAAAAGAAAGCGCGGATCGGGCGTGATAGAAAAAGGATATTCCTTAATGCCGAAATAGTCGAGATACATAGGTCGGTTTCTTTATCCGCGACTTCCTTGCTGTCTACAGAGAAGTTTCAGCCGTGTTTCCGCAACCGCATATTGGTTGCGGCTCCAACGTCACGTTGGGAAAAAGGTCGTGCAGCCGGAAACGTCCATGGCGCGACCGCGCACTACGGGCCCCCTGCTACGGCATAAACTCTACCACCCGCAGTACCGGAAGTCAACCGATGGAAGGGCCGGGAGTTCCCCCCATTTTTCGCGAATATATTGCCGGATGCGAGGCGGAAAACTCCCGCATCCGGCCTCCCCCCTCTTTGTCAAAGAGGGGCCGGGGGAGATTTTTTTCCGATAACATAAAATCCCCCTCAGTCCCCCTCCGGATCGGATCTTCGATTTGCGAAAGGTGGAAGTATCTGGTGTTGGAACGTTTGGTTCCGTAAGCGAGGGAATCAGGGAGGACGTCCGGTACGCTCCCCAAACGTACCGTTTCCTTTATCGGGTGGTGCCGTAAGGGGCCGCAGTGCGGCCGGCACGTCGTGGAATGAACACAGGTATTCGATTTCACGCCAGTCGTGCCCGAGGAGTCCCGTTCCGTACACGTCGGCAAGGAATGGATCGGCCGACGCGAAAACCCTGCCGATGGGTGGATCGAAGGGGGTGCCCCGTATATGACTTCCGCGGAGCCCGACCAGGGCGTCCACCACGGCCCAATGGGGTAGAAGAGTCGTCGCGACGTCCACAACGCAGTCGTGGGGGCGGTCCCGATGGATTTCCGATTTCTTGTACGTCCAGTACCCCGCGTAGTGGGAGGCCGAAAGACAGCCCACCATGTTTTTGAGACTTATGGTTACCCCGAGCATTGAATGGTCCTTGAGAACGGGTACCGAGATAATGAAAACGTCGTCGAGGAGGCGCTCGGAGACCCGGATGGTCGGCCATACACGGGGCGCGGCGACGGAGATCTCCGCGCTTTCGTCGCCGTCGAGATCGACCAGGGGGACGCCGAGATCCCCGTATCCGAGGCGGCGGAAGTTGTCGCAGGTGTCGCCGGTCCCCGAACCCTCCGCCACGACCATTTCGGTGATACCGAGTTCCCGGAGTGCCCGGATAAGACCGGCTACGACACGGACGTCGGTGGTTACCGGCGGCGGGGCCGGTTTCACGATATTGGGTTTTATGATGACCGGTTCCCGGGGCGGATCCGTCTCGGCCAGACGACGCACTACCCGGTAGGCCAGGCGTTCCGGATCGTCGTCCCGCTCCACAAAAACCGGCAGGTCGTTCGGTTCCAGCCGCCAGGTCCCGTCGTGGGCCGGCGGGGCCGCGTCGATACCGGTATTCCGTTTCTTTACAGGCCGATCCACAACTTATTATAGTAATCCTTTCCTCGCGGCTCCGACTTATTACGGCGGGGGCCGCGTCACGCCATTACCAACAGAAAGCAGGTGCGGGCTGTGGAAGACCTCAGGCAAAC
>CAYYSS010000380.1:0-2989 GCA_964474325.1 uncultured Nitrospirota bacterium | reverse complement strand
GATCTTCGGCGGACCCCGCTGGGACTGGTTCGTCTCCGCCCGAACGTCGCTGGGAATCGACGCGTCCCTCGGCTGGGACCGGTACACGGATTCACAACGGATCCCCGCCGACCCGGACCGGGGCAATTTGATTCCGGGGGAGCCGCCCCATCCTCAGGCGCCGGGACGGGGTATGATGGACCCGTTTGCGGTCCGTTTCTTCGATACACAACGGGAGGACACAATGCTCGACGCCGGACTTGAACTCTCCCATGCCCCCACGCCGGCCGTCGAGGCCGCGGTCCGGGCGGGTTTTCTCCGGCGCTGGTCCACACTGGCCACGGAAGAGTCCCGGGAGTTCCGTCTTGGGGGCGGGCTTTCCTGGGCCGTCTACGGGCCTCTTACCCTCACAGCAGATACCACCGTGTCCGAGATCCGTTTCGACACCTCCGGCCCCGACACGACGAGGACGGACCGTGCGTTTCAGGCGGGTATGGGAATCTCCTGGGGTCTCGACCGGGTCTCGGCCTTTGCCCGGGCGGATTACGCGGATTACGATTCGCCGTTCCGATCCGAATCCTACACAAAGACGGTTGTCCAATGCGGTCTTGGGTATTCGTTTTAGGGGTTATACTCCTCTCGGCCGCATTGGCGGCGGCCGAGCAGACCGAGGAAGTCCTTCTCGGCCGCATCGCCGCCATTGACCGGGAGACGGGGATCGTGACCCTGTCGGTGCTGTCCCGGGACGGCGGAGAGGAGACGTCCCCTCCCGAGACCGTCCAGATCAAAACAGGAACCATACCCGGGCACCTGAGGCCCGGCGGCCTGGTCCGGGCCTGGGGAAGTTTTATCGGCGGAGGGGCCCGATTCACCGCGGTCCGCCTCGTCCCGGCCGGGGGGGCTTCTTCCATGCGACCCGATCCCACGGGCGTGCGCCGCCGGCTCGGGATGGGAAGGCAAGCGGGACCGGGCAGCCTCCACCGTACCGGACACCGGTAGCCCTGTTGTGGCAAAGACGTTCCGGGAGAAGGGAGCCGTGAGACGTTTTTCAGAACCTTTGTGCCTTCTCTTCACCATCCACAATTCACGATTCACAATTCACAAGTGTTTTAACCTTGAACCCCGGACTTCGAACATCGAACCTTGTTTTCCGGGGTAAGGCTGCATATTCGTGGCATCGAAACAGACTTCGACAGATCGAGGACTTCCCCTGTGGAAGGGCAATATCGTCGTATTCGGACTCCTTTTTCTCGTAGTCCTGGGCTATTCCTACCGGCAGACGAGCCTGGCAAAACAGCGGTTTCTCGAACACGTCCGGGGCCAGGCCCCGCTGATCGCCGAAATGATCCGCCTGAATACGGATACGGCGGAACACAGCCGCGGCATTATCGTTGAGACGGTCGAAACGCTTCTGTCGAATACCGGGCGGTTCGTGGATTACCTCGACCAGGTGGAACCCTTTTCGCCTGAAGAGCTGGCCGCCTTTGCCGGGGAGGCGGGACTCGCGGGGATCCGGATCGTCGAACAGGGAGGAACATCGGTTGAGGGACCGCCGGGCTGGTACGGGGAGATCCCTGTCTCCTGCAGTACCCCGGGAAAACTCGTCCATGAAGAGGCCCGGCACGTATTCGTTCTCACCCTGCCAAGGCGGAACGCGGGCGGTTGTGTCGCTATCGGGATCGACGGGAAACGAATCGAGGAGCTTCAGGCGCCGGTGGCGCTTCCCCGGCTGATCAAGGCCATCTCGTCGCTACCCGGTATCGGGTATATCAGGGAGGTCAGGGAGGCCGGCGACGTCGCCCCCGACGTATCAACCCTGTCGGCCGTATTCGTCACCAGGGATGCCGCCCGCTTCGCCGAGGTACGTTTTCCCATCCACAGCGGCACCCTTGCGGTGGGACTCAAAGCCGAGCCGCTTTTTCGCCACATCGGCGCCATGTGGCGGGACTTCGTCGTTTTCAACGTCCTTCTGGCCCTGTCCGGGGGCCTGCTCTCATGGCTGTTGTACCGCCAGCAGACCCGCCACGTAAACGAGGTGCGTTCCTTCGAACAGGATCTCTCCCGTATACGGGAGGAGGCCGCCCTGGGCCGGGCCGCGGCGGCCATCGCCCACGAGGTACGCAATCCGTTGAACGCCCTGGCCATGGGACTTCAGCGGCTTCGCATGGAGGCCACCGAACTCACGGCCGAACACAGGGAACTGCTGTCGGTAATGAAAGACTCCATCCGCCGGACCGACGGCATCGTGGGCGGGCTTCTCCGCTACGCCCGACCCCGGGAGCCGGTGTTCGGCCCGGTTCGGCTCGACGCGATCGCGGATAAAATCCTCACCCTCTACCAGGAACCGATGGCGGCCGCCGGTATCGAACTTACCTACGACCCGGGCGGGCGGTACGAAATCGAGGCCGATCGGGATCTCATCGAACAGGTCGTGGAGAACCTTATAAAAAACGCCGTCGAGGCCCAGCCGGAAGGCGGAAGGATCAGGATCGCTCTGGAGCACGGCGACGGAGAGGTCATCTTCGCGGTGGAAAACGGGGGGTTTGATCTCGATCCGGAAGAACGACATGGCATTCTTGAACCCTATTACACCACGAAGACCCGGGGGACCGGTCTCGGCCTTGCGATCGCTTCCCGCATCGTCCGGGCCCACGGGGGTAGAATGGACGTGGCGGTGCCACGACCCGGCGAGGTCCGCATTACATTTGCCCTCCCCGTAAACGGCCCCGCCGGGAGGAAGGACGTGGCGGGCGGGTAGCGCCAACCGGACTTATCCTTAAATGTTGCAAAAGATTACCAATAACGGGGCCGGTGGAATCGAGACAATACGCACCCGTCTTCGCCGAAGGCTACGCCGCGGCAGGCGGTCGGCAGTTGAAAATCGTAAATTGTCAATCGTTAATCGTAAATCTCCCCGGCCCCTCGCCCATTGCCTCTCGCCTATCGCCTGCGCCACGGATTTTAGTAGAGTCGATACCTGGCGCGGTTCCCGCAGGGTTGGGGAGTAGCT
>CAYYSS010000379.1:0-3020 GCA_964474325.1 uncultured Nitrospirota bacterium | reverse complement strand
GGCGATAGGCGAGAGGCAATGGGCGATAGGGGAGAGGCCGGAGGCGGGGCGCAGGTTTGAGTGATGTGCCCGGAATTCATGTTTCGTGGCGTTTGCCGTACAGGTTCCGGACCCGTTCGCCGTTTCAGGAGTGCGGTGGCCGTGCGTATTTTCTTGATGCCACAGGCCCCTTTTCCGGGAATCTTTTGCAACATTAAGGTTTATGGATCGGTATAAACGGAAACCCAAGATAACCTACCCCTGCGAGTGGGTGTACAAAGTGATCGGTACGGACGAGACCGGACTCAGGTCGTCCATCGCCCGGGTGTTCGAAGGGCGCACGGTGAGCGTCTCCGTCTCAAACCGCAGCAGGGGAGGCCGCTACGTATCCCTTGACGTGGAGTTGGTGGTACTGAACGAAGGAGACCGCACACTGTTTTACGACGCTCTCAAGGAAGAACCCGGCATCCGGATCGTCCTCTGAGCACCGAAGGAACGCCGCTCAGGAAGGCGATCCGTTACCGGGCCTGTCCGGACTGAACGGCGGCGGTTCGGGACACGAAGAGATCGTCGAGGATTGCCATGCCCTCTCCGATATAGGGGTCCCGACGCAGGTCGGCGAGCCACTTGTCCTTAAGGTCCGTCTCGGAGGAGGAGGCGTCCGGCGCGGCGCCGGCCGCGGCGCCGTGGCCGAGGAAGGAAGGTGTTTCGCCTTCGGCCTCTTCAGCGGCGGCTGAGCGTTCGGTCCTGATGACGTCTATATTGAGCGACTGAAGGTGTTTGTCCCTCTTTTTCTTCGAGCGCTTTGCACGGTCCTTTATCCTAGCGAACTCCGCGTTTGCCGAGACCCGCTCCATGCTCGCACGGAGAAGCCGGTCTATTACGGCGTCGGTGACAGCCACGGGGACGAAATCCGCCTTCGCAACGGTGTCCCAGGGGAGGGGGTTGTCAAGATAGCGTTCGCCCGACTCCATGTACTGCATCACGTCCGGCAGGACAATATCCGGGGTGACACCCCGAAACTGGGTGGATCCGCCGTTAACCCGGTAAAATTTCTGGATCGTTACTTTGATCGCTCCCAGGGGACCGAACTTCTCCATATTGGGGAACATGACGGTTCTTCCGAGATCGAGCACGGTCTGCACCGTCCCCTTGCCGTGGGTATGCTCGGACCCTACGATCACCGCCCGACCGTAATCCTGGAGCGCCCCTGCGACGATCTCGGAGGCGGAGGCGCTGAATTCGTTAACCAGTACGAGCAGAGGGCCGTCGAACACGGTCCCCGGGATCTGGTCTTCTCGAATGCGAATGCGTCCGGAACTGTCCTTAACCTGCACCACCGGACCCTGGTCGATGAACAGGCCTGTTATGTTTATCGCGTCGGTAAGGGCTCCCCCGCCGTTATTGCGGAGATCGAGTACAACGGCAGACACCCCGGCTTTCACCAGTGACTCCAGCTCGTTCCGGGTATCGTCGGTCGCGTTCCGAACGCTGTGGTCGTTTTCTCCCCGGGAAAAATCCCGGTAGAACGAAGGGATCTTCAGGTACCCGATCTTCCTGCCCCCGGGACTTTCCAGGACGGCCGATTTCACGAAGGTCTCCTCGATTTCCACCACGTCCCTGACAATGGGGATCACCATGACACGGCCGTCGGGCTTTTTCACCGTCAGGCGGACCTCGGTCCCCTTTTTCCCCCGTATGAGGCCGACGGCCTTGCGGAGGGGCATATCCGTGATATCCACGGGCTCACCGTTCCCCTCGGCCACCTTGAGGATGGAATCCTCCGCCGCGAGCTGGCCCTGCCGGAACGCGGCACTGCCGGGGATGATCCTGACGACTTTGATGTAGCCGTCGTCCTCGCGAAGTGTTGCGCCGATTCCCTCAAGCGAACCCCGCATCGTGATATCGAAGTCCTCACGGGCGGTGGGCGGCATATAATTGGTGTGGGGATCGTAGGCTCGGGCGACGGCACTGAAATACCTGTCCAGGTAGTCCTTCTCGGTTTCCCGCAAGAGTCGGTCGAAATAATCGTCATAACTCTCGCGGATCTTTTCGACAGCGTCGGACAGGGTCGGCGGTTCCGCCGGTTCCGCCGGTTCCGCCGGTTCCTTTCCGTCCTCGGCGGATGATTCGGACTCGGCTTTAAAGTCTTCTTCCATATTGAGGAAACGGTTTATGACCTGGAACTTGACGATCTTGCGCCATCGGTCCTTCAGTTCGTCTTTTGTTTGTGCAAATTCAAGCTTCTCCGGGTCGGTAAGGAGATACTCGTGGCGTTTCACGTCAAAGCCGGCATCCAGAACGGCGCGTACCGTGGCACGGGCCTCTTTGATGCGACGGTTATGGATCTCGTAGGCCACGGCCGGCAGACGTACGGGACCGCTGATAAGTTCGTCGTCGATCCGGTCGGCATAGAAACGAAGACGGGTTACATCGGTTTTGAGGAGAAACCGCTTTTGATAATCCAACTGCTTTAGAAAAAGATCGAAGGCGGTGCGGGAAAGGTCGTCGTTGATGGCCTTATGGCTGAAATGATGCCTGGGGAGATTATGACGGATGAGGTACGAGAGAATCATGGTGCGGTCGGCATGAGCCCCGCCGGTGACCGCCGAAGTTGCGGCTACAATAGAACTGCCCGGCAAAACGAGCAGAAGTGTTATGACGATACCACGACAGATATTCATGCGGGAATCTCAGAGTCGCCGCGGACGCGGATCGACCGGCTTTCGGGCTGGGGGAAAGAAAAACGTTGTTCTCATGTATCAGTAGTATACCTCGGAGCGGCCGGTGCTGTCCTTTCACGCGGGAATGTCATATGGATTCTGCTCGCCCCCGGTCAGCCGATCGGTTTTGCAACAACAGCGTTAACAGCTTGCTCCTCATTTGCGGGACGGGATACGAGGGAGTTTATCTTGCAGTGGCAAAAAATCCGGGGCAATTCTTCTGCAACATTAGGGTTTACCTTACAGTTGCAAAAAATACGGGCCCGGCGGCCTCAAAAAAATACGCAACACGGCGTTATTATTGGTTGAAACAGCGCC
>CAYYSS010000378.1:0-3034 GCA_964474325.1 uncultured Nitrospirota bacterium | reverse complement strand
TTATTAAGCAACAGCTCCAGATACGATACCGAGACCTCCTGTTTCTCCGAAATCTCCCGAATCGTCGTCGTGGCCTCGGGATAGTTTTTGGCCACCTCGAACATGGCACGGACACCGTACTGTCCTTTTGTCGAAAGCTTGAGCATAGATGTCAAGGATACCTAAGGCCGAGTTTTCCTGTCAAGTATTGCCCCGGATTTTTGTCGCAGGCCCCCCCCGGGGCATTGCTCTCCGAAATTATCCGGGAAGTGAGACGGCGATGGGCATGGGGCAATAGGCGATGGGCGACGTTACCCCTATTGTTGCAAAAGAATTCCCGCGAAAGGGGCCGGTGCACCCGCCTTCGGCGGAAGTCGGAAGTTGTTGTTGTGAATTTTCGTGTCTATTCGTGGCAAAAAAGAAGTTTTCCGTTTCTTTACCCGTTCTTCATCCGTGTCGATCCGTGAACATCCGTGGCTGAATTCCGGTAGCCGGCAATTGCGTTGACAATCGGTCTTCCGGTTAATCTCCAAGACAGATATGCAGTCTTCGGAGGCTCCTGATCCAGGGGTGATCAAGGGGGACATCCCGGCGCTTCCCGGCAACCTCCTCCAGGGGCACCGAAACGGGCTCTTCGCCCTGCAATCCCACCATAATGCCGGATACATCTTCGGCCAGGAGCCGGGCGGCTTCCGAGCCCAGCACGGTCGCCAGATTTCTGTCGGCCGCCGTGGGCGTTCCGCCCCGCATGATGTGTCCCAGTGTCGTAAACCGTGTTTCCACGTCCGTCCGTTCCTGAATTTCTCTCGCCAGTCGCTGGCTTACCGTCTCCCGGCACGGATTGGACGACACCGTCTCTTTTCCTGCGGCCTTCTTCGTCACGGGCGGAACGGCTTTTCCCGCCGCCTTTGCGGCTTTGCGCGCCTTCTTGAGTTCCTGCTCGGCCGCCCGCTTCTCGGCCTCCTCGATCGACATCGCCCCCTCCGCAACCGCCACGATCGAACACCGTTTCCCCCGGCGTTTGCGTTCTATAATTGCGTCGATTACCGAATCCAGCGAATACGGGATCTCGGGTATAAGAACCACATCGGCGCCGCTGGCGAGCCCCGACGCGGCGGCAAGCCAACCCGTGTTGTGCCCCATGACTTCCACCAGCATAACCCGCTGGTGGCTCGTCGCCGTCGAGTGGATCCTGTCGAGCGCGTCGGTTGCAATCTGCACCGCGGTATCGAATCCGAAACAGACCTCGGTGCCGAAGACGTCGTTGTCTATGGTCTTGGGCAGGGTTACGACCCGCACAGTGGAATTCTCGGCCAGATGCCGGGCGTTCTTCTGGGTCCCCCCGCCGCCGATACATACCAGCGCGTCCAGATGGAGCTTACGGTAATTCTCAACGGCCTGATCGGTCATATCGACCATTTTCCCCGCAATGGGCATCTTATTGGGTTTGTCCCTGCTCGTCCCGAGGATCGTCCCGCCCAGGGTGATGATATCCGAGACGTCCGCGTCGGTCATGCGGTGCGTGCGGTTCTCCACGAGCCCGCGGAAACCGTCGTAAATCCCCACCACATCCATACCGTAGGCCTTCATGGCTGTCTTCGACACCGCCCGAATCGCCGCATTGAGCCCTTGGCAATCGCCGCCCGAAGTGAGGATGCCGATCGATTTCGTCCTACTCTTTGCCATCGCGTTTCTCCCTGTCGTTCATTGGCCCCGGCGGTGTCCGGCTCTGTTGCTCCAGACGGACGGGCGTAGCCAGCAGGGTAACCACCACCAGTGCCGACTCGGCCGGGCGGCTCTGGAGCGTCGAGGTCGGCAATGCCGCATAGCCGACCGAGTGTTCCAGTTTGATGCCGAGCGCGCCGTTATACCCCTCGTTTTTCAGCCGCCGACGAAGGCTTTCGAGCAGTTTGGAGATCTCCCGTTCGACGGCCGCGGGAATCACATCGATATTAACCGAACCGCCCGCGTGATAATTGGGAACGTCCGCCATGCTCCAGAGACTGATCATGGACCCGACACCGGTCACCCGGTACCCGAGGGGTTCGGGATCGTCCACGGTAAGAAGCAGGACCGGTTCCGGGGCGTCGGCGCCGTACACGAATCCCGGAGCCGCGAAAACGAAAAACGCAAGAAGAAAGATTCCGAACCGGAGCCCCCTGAAACCGCTCGAACGGATCTTTTCAATGTATTGCATGACGTTCATCATGACCGCTCACATCCATTATAAGCCCGACCGCGGTGTGAGGAAAGTTCTGCGTTCCCCTCTCCCTTCTCCCTCAACCCGACCAGCCTCGTATCTCGCGGCGGACGAGATCGGCCAGGACGCCGACGAACGCCGGGCTCTCGTTGAGTGCCGGAATATATCGGAACCGCTTCCCTCCTTCCGTTAAAAAGAGGCTCTTGTTCCGGATACCGATTTCCTCCAGGGTCTCAAGACAGTCGGCCGGAAAACCCGGGCAGATCACGTCAACCTCCGCCACGCCGTTTCCCGCAAGGCTGCGCAGGGTATCGTCGGCATAGGGCCTGAGCCACTCCTCCCGTCCGAACCGGGACTGGTAGACGACCTGCCAGCGGTCATTATCGAGCCCAAGTTCGCGGGCCAGGAGCCCGGCGGTGGCGGCACACTCATCCGCATAGGTGTCACCCGTCTCCACGTAGCGGGCCGGGAGGCCATGAAAACTCATGAGCAGCCGTTCCGGTTCCCCGCCCTCCTGCCAGACCTTGCGCACAGAGTCGGCCAGGGCCGTGATATAGCCCGGATGTTCACCGAAGGAACGGATCATCCGTACTTCGGGGATCGAACGCCACAGCCTGAAGGCCTCCGCGAGGGCGTCGAAGACCGATGCCGTAGTGGTGGAAGAATACTGGGGATACAGGGGGAGCACGACGATCCGGCCCACACCCCGGGCGCGGAGGGTCTCAAGCCCCTCACGGATGGAAGGATTGCCGTACCGCATGGCGGCCACCACCGGCACGCCGATCCCCTGTTGCTCCAATTCCTCCTCCAGGGCCCGTGCCTGCCGTTTCGTCGTCGTAATCAACGGCGCCCCCT
>CAYYSS010000377.1:0-3053 GCA_964474325.1 uncultured Nitrospirota bacterium | reverse complement strand
TGGAGAAGGGGCCGGCGGGATCAAAAAAATACGCACGGCCACTACTTTTCCTGAAACGGCGAACGGGTCCGGGCACCGTACGGTAAACGCCACGAAATGTGAATTCCTGCACCATTACTCAGACCTGCGCCCCGCCGCTGTTTCAACCAATAATAACGCCGCGAAGCGGATTTTTTTGAGGCCGCCGGCCCCGTATTTTATGCAACTGTAAGGTTGACACAGCATAATTCTTACAATACGATAAAAACGTAAGAAATCGAGCAGGGAGGTTTCCTCGTGAAAACCGTGATAACATCGAAGTTTCAGACAACGATTCCGAAAGCGATCCGGGAGAAATTCGGGCTTTCCGTACACGACACGCTGGACTGGCGCATCGAGCGGGGGCGTATCGTGGTAAACGCTGCGGAAAAAGACTTTCGCCGCTTCCGGGGTTCCGTCGGCGTGGGGCCGGGGAGGATTGACGACGATATCGCCCGGGCCAGGCGACTCCGGGCCGAACGGTCCGCATGAAGAAGGTTATTATAGACACGAACGTATTCCTGTCGTTCGTGTCCGATCGCAATCCGCGTCAGCAGGCCCTTGCAGCCGGCCTTTTCGAACGCGCAGCCTCGCTGAAAACCACGATACTCTGCCCTTTCCACGTGGCAAGCGAGGCCGTCTATGTGCTCACATCCGTTTACGGCGCCGAGGCGTCCACGGTCAACGCGATGCTCGGCGCGTTCATCGCGACTCCCGGGCTGGACGTGCTAACCGACGTCTCTCTTGCCGGGGTACTCAAACTCTGGCCGTCGGCGATAGCCGATTACGGCGACGCCGTTATCGCCGCCCAATGCAGGAACGTCCGGGGATCCGCCATTGCAACGTTCGACCGATCCTTCCGGAAACAACTTACGAAACTGAAAATTCCCCTTTTCGAATTCTCGTAATTTCACCCCAAGGCAGGGAAAAAACGTTGGCAGTTGGCAGTTGGCGGTCGGCGGTTTACGGAAGGGAAGCGAACAAACTGGCAGGCTGGCAAGCTGGAAAGCAGGGAAAGGATGTTGGCAGTTGGCAGTTGGCAGGAGAAGGGAGACGGGAAAGGCCGGGAAAAAATGTTGGCAGTCGGCGGTTGGCGGTCGGGCCGCACCTATCGCCAATCGCCCATAGCCCCTTGCCTCTCGCCCATAGCCCATAGCCCCTTGCCTGTCACGTCTAACGTTTCCCGTCTCCCGTCTTCCTGCCTCTTACGTCTTACGTCTTCCTGCCTTCCCGGGGAGAAGTTAGAAGTAATAAACTGCATTACTTACCCGGAAAAAATCGGGACGTAGGACATTAGATGTCCCACGTCCGCCGGTATGATGGAATCCATGATGGACGCCATGATGGCAACCATGACACCCAACGCACGCCGGAGAACCAAGGAACCGGAACCACGGTTTCCCGATAAACGGGAACCGGCGGCATTGTATAATCGGGTGGAAAGGACAAACGGACATCCGGAGGTCGCGCGGGGGGGACGCGGTTGTCGAAGTTCACGAATCTCGAATCCCCCGCCCTGAATTTTTCAGAGGACCGACGGAATCACCCGCAGGGTCGCTATATGAACCTGCCCCTGCAGTAGACTGGGTCGCATACGTTACTTCCCCGGGGATCAGGCAAAGGGGGAGCGGAGGAAGGAAAAAGGACGATACGGATGGACAGACGGAGTTTCTTCAAAGCGGCGCTCGCCGCGGCGGGTTTCGGCCTGATCGGCCGACGGACCGCAAGCACCCGGCCTCTGCGCCTGCTCGACTGCCCCATAGCCGGTTTCCGCTACCACGACGGCCCGATGCTTGAAAAGCGGCTCCGGCCGCGCACCCCCCTGCGCATCGTACGGGAACCCGAAAACCCCCACGACCGCCGCGCAATCGCCCTCTACACCGAGGACGGAGCAAAACTCGGCTATATCCCGAAGTGGCTCAACCCCGTTCCCGCCGATATGCTCGACCGGGGCGAACACCTCACCGCCCGCATCGAGGCCGTGCGGCCGGAAAAACCGGTGTGGAAACGGGTGAAGGTGGGAGTGTACGTGGGGCGGGGATGAGACGCACCAGGGACACGAGCGTGGTTGTTTTCGACCTGGAAACAACGGGACTCCGGCCGGAAAAGTGGCATAGAATCATTGAAATCGGCGCTGTGCGTCTTATTGACCGCGATGTCATGGACGAGTTTTCCAGCCTCGTGCGGCCTGATCGTACGGTTCCCCGGACGGCTGCCGGAATCCACGGCCTCACCGACAGGGATCTTTCAGCCGCTCCCCCGCCTGAAGAGGTTTTCCCCCGTTTCGCTGCCTTTATCAAGAGATCGACCCTTGTGGCCCATAACGCTGCATTCGACGTCCCGTTTCTCCGGAAAGAGTTTTCGCGTTTCAATCTCAGGTTCGGCAACCCCGTGGTCTGCACGCTCAAAATGGCCCGCAGGCTCCTGCCGGACCTCCCGGACTACCGCCTCGAAACCGTGGCACGCCGGGTAATAGGAAGTTTGCCCGAAGAAACCCGGCTTCACCGGGCGCTCGACGACGCCCGCCTGGCGGCGGGAATATGGCTGAAATTATGCGGGGAACAAGTATGACCATACCTGCATATTTCCGGTATTGGGGCAAGGTGGAAAAGAAGGAAGATGGCAAAGAACGCGGCTATCATCTTCTGCCCTATCATTGTCTGGATGTCGCGGCGGTGGGCCGGCTGCTGCTTGACCAGGAAAAGCCGCTTTGTCAACGTCTGGCCGGGAAATTGGAGGTGTCTCCGCAGTGGCTTCGGGTTTTTTTCGCATTCTGCCTGGTGCTTCACGATGTCGGCAAGTTTACCAGGGCCTTTCAGGGCCTGGTTCCGGAGCTGTCTCCGGCATTGGTTACAGCGAACCGGACAACGATATATGATTCTATAAGGGCGCGTCATGACACTCTTGGTTTTTTCTTGTGGGATGAAATCCTGAAACGAAAAATAGGTGAGAGATTCGGCCTCGATGCCTTGACGATAAATAGACTTGATAATCATTAGAGTGCACCTCCTCTGGAGCGCAGGAACGAAGTTCTG
>CAYYSS010000376.1:0-3057 GCA_964474325.1 uncultured Nitrospirota bacterium | reverse complement strand
CCCGGATGGCGCCCCCCCCGAACGTGAACACGGCGCGCCCCGCCGCGAGCCATTCGAAATAATTCGTCACTTCCCCGTCGATGGACGGCGCGAGAAAGGCCCGGGGTTCCATTTCCGGAACGACGGTCCGGTCGTTCCGGAGCACGGGTACTTCCAACTCGGGCGGTACCGGGAGGCCGGCAAGGCGGTAGACCTGTTTCAGATTCTCCCGGTACAGGGAGTCGAACTCCTCGGCGTTCTCCGTGGTGTGCTCGTCGCCGTACCACCAGCACCAGTCACTGCCTTCCGCGATGAGAATCGCCCGGTAGATCTCTTCGCGGACCTCCTCGGGGACGGTGTCCGGGTCAAGTGCGTCGAATACCTCGTGCGCCTTGCGGAGGTGCTCCCAGGCGGTGTTGTCCTCCTCGTGGCCGATCCAGATGGCGAAATTCCCATTGATCCAGGAGCCGGGGAAAATGGTCTCGATCGAACGTTCCGCCGGGTGTTCGTCCAGGTACTCCGAGACCGTTACGGCCTCAAGGCCCGGTTCCCGGGCGAGCCGTTCGTAGAGCCGGTTGAGAAATTCATGGCCGTCGTCCGGAAACCACTCCCAGGCGTTTTCCCCGTCCAGTATCACCGGTACGGCGTAGGCACGGTCATCGGGGAGGCTACGGCGGATTTCGTTGAGATATCCTATGAAGTCCTCCACGGCATCGCGCGCCTCCATCCGGGAGTAGACGAATCCGACCCGGTCCGAGAGATCGTGGTCCCGGAAGATGACCTGCACGTCTCCGGCGAGCCGGTAGGGCTGAAAAAGGTCAGCCGGCGCGCGGAGTCCGCCCCGGTCGTCCCGAAGCGCCTGGTTTCTCGACGCCGAAAGAATCGCTTCGTCGGTTGCGATCCACTGGAGACCCTGCTCGGACACGGCGGAAAGAATGTCCTGACTCACGGAACCTTCCGACGGCCAGAGACCCCGGGGCCGGTGGCCGAAACAGCGCTCGAAATAATCGATCGCCCGTCCCAGGTGTTCCCGGACGTCCTCCGGATAGCTGAAACGCTCCGGGAGTGTTGCCCAGGGCATGGATACGCGGGCCGCGTCGCTGTTCCAGACAAGGGGCAGGATCGGATGGAAGTACGGGCTGACCGATAGCTCGATCCGGCCCTCGGAGGCCATGTCCCTGTAGAGCGGAATTATGCCGTCGATGATTCGGACCTGTTCGTCGATCACAATCCTTTTATCATCCTCCGAAAAGCCCCGGCCTTTTTCTATAAGGCTCCGGAGGGGGTCTTCATTACGAAACATGGGGTCGAACCATGCCAGGTTAAACCAGATCTGGAGATCGCGGATCTCATCGTCGGTGAACAGGCGGGCGGCTTCGGCCAAGGCCTCCATGGTCTGACCCGCGCCCCGTTTTCTCAGCAGTTCGCGGTACCGGGGGTACGGGTGGATCATGTGGTCCTGATTGGCAAGGAAAAAGTTTCTTACGACAAACAGGCGCTCGCCCGGGTCCAGGTCGCCGGCCGGCTTTTTCGTCAGTTCAAGGAAGAAATCCGTGGCCTGTCCCGCGGCGTAGTCTTCCAACTGTTCGAGAAGAGAGGGAACCATGTTAAAGGTCTGCCGCACCCCGGGGTGATTCTTGAGGATTGCCGGCATATCGAAATAGTCCTTGATGCCGTGAAGGCGGACCCAGGGAAGCCGATAGACCCCGCTTACCGGGTCCCGGTAAAAAGGCTGGTGCATATGCCAGAGAAAAAGGATATAGAGGGGTCGGTTCGCCATGGGTGCCGTCGTTTTGTTCGCCCTCGTTACGTCCGCGTTTTCCTACTCATTGAGCGGCGTGTCCACGGAGAAAAACGAGGAGTTTTTCGGTCTGCTCGGGACTGATGATATTTCGTTTCATCTCCACCATATGTTTGTGCATCCGCTCCACAACCTTGGGCCACTGTTCGGCCGTGTGTAACGAGGGGTTCTGGAGCCGGTGGCACTGGTCGCAATACTCCTGGTAGATCGCATATCCTTCCTTTTCATTGTCCTTCACGTCAAACGACGACCCGCTGCAGCCCATGAACAGAAGTGCGAAGAAGAGAGTGCCCGTTACGCGGGCGGTACGGTTGCTGACACGCATTGTTAAGAAACCTCCATAATGAAAACGGAATCCGGAAGACGACGGCCTGGTTTCGCATCGGAAAACGCCGCCCCGGCCAAGTATTATATAGCCCGCCGGACACGGAGGATGCGCTGTCCCACGGTAATATGGCTCAGAACGGCAAGACACCACAGGACCGGCAGGATCCATCCCGTAAGACACCCGAGGGCAAGAAGAAGGATACGTTCGGGCCGTTCCATGAGTCCTGCCGTACAGGAAATACCGATCCCCTCGGCCCGCGCACGTGTGTAACTTACGAGAAACGCGCCGAGAAGCGAGACCGCGCAGAGAATCACGCCGACCCGGGAGCCGTCGGCGGCCATGTAGAACCCGAGCCCGATAAACAGCGCCCCGTCGGCATAGCGGTCCAGGACCGAATCGAGAAACGCGCCGAATCGGGACTCCATGCCGTGAAAGCGGGCGACCGCGCCGTCGAGGGCGTCAAGGAAGCCGCCCGCAAGGATCAGGATTCCCCCATAGCGGAGATTCTCCGTAAGGACCCACGCCGCCGTCAGGGTCACCAGCAGGCCCGTTACGGTGATCAGATTGGGGGGTACGCGGATATTCCGCGCCAGGGGGGCCAGGGGCATGTCGAGGATGTGCCCGAATCGATGTCCGATCATCGTTGAATTATATCATTGCCGGGGCGGCCGGAACGCGTGGCGACGGGGTGAACCCGGGTCAGGTTCTCGATCGTCAGGTGGGTTAGAATGGAGAGACGGTTGTTGAAATCCCTGACCGAAAGGAGCAGAACACATGGCGGACAATGAATTTATTTTTATCGTGACCCATTCCCACGACGAACCGGAGCGGGCGGCCGCCGCTCTACAGCTTGCGACCAATCTGATAGCCTTTGACGCGAAGGTGGATTTTTTTCTCATGCACGAGGGGGTCCATCTGGCCCGAAAGGGTTTTGTTGATTCGATCACCT
>CAYYSS010000375.1:0-3065 GCA_964474325.1 uncultured Nitrospirota bacterium | reverse complement strand
TTCGCCGCCCTTTTCGTTTATCTTTGATGTTTACGGCCGCCGCGACGGCCGCAATTTCATTTGTGAGGAGCGCCAGACGGGATGAAACTTACGGGAGCCCAGATATTACTTGAATCGCTGAAGAAAGAGAACGTAAAGACCATCTTCGGATACCCCGGCGGCGTTGTTCTCGGCATCTTCGACGAGATCTACGACGACCCGGACCTTTCCCTGATACTTACACGGCACGAGCAGGGGGCGGTACATATGGCCGACGGCTTCGCCCGGGTAACCGGGAAACCCGGGGTCGCGCTCGTGACCAGCGGTCCCGGCGCCACCAACACCGTCACGGGTATCGCCACGGCGTATATGGACTCTATCCCTATGGTTGTCTTGACCGGACAAGTCCCCACGAACCTGATCGGCAACGACGCGTTTCAGGAATCCGATATTGTGGGAATCACCCGTCCCTGCACCAAATACAATTACCTTGTAAAAGACGTGGCGGACCTGGCAACGACGATACGAGAGGCCTTCCACATCGCCAGCACGGGACGGCCGGGGCCGGTCCTTATCGATATCCCGAAAGACGTCTCGGCCGCCTCGACGACGTTCAACTATCCCGACAAAGTCGATATCCGTTCGTACAAACCGACCATGCGCGGCAATAAGAATATGATCAGGAAGGCGTGCCGGGAAATTGCCAAGGCGAAACGCCCCGTCTTTCTCGTGGGCGGCGGGGTACTCCACTCGGGAGCCCACAAAGAACTCACCGAACTGGCGCGTTTTGCCCAGGTGCCGGTATCAACCACGTTCATGGGCCTCGGCACCTTCCCCCCGGGCGATAAGCTTTCCCTGGGAATGCCGGGGATGCACGGCGGTTATTACGCGAACATGGCGATCCAGAAATCCGATCTTCTCGTGGGCATCGGTGTCAGGTTCGAAGACCGGGTGACGGGAAAGACCGACCGTTTCGCACCCGATGCGACCATCGTCCAGATCGACATCGACCCCACCAGCATCAAGAAAAACATACGGGTCGACATCCCCATCGTGGGCGACGTCCGGAACGTCCTCAAGGACATGATCGCGGTCTTCAAGGAGGAGATCAAGCCCCAGTGGGATGAGATCAGAAAAGCATGGCTCAAGCAGATCAAGGCGTGGCGGGACGAACACCCGCTCTCCTACGATCAGACGGAGGACGTGATAAAACCCCAGTACGTGGTCGAGAAGCTCTACGAACTGACGAAAGGCGACGCCATCGTTGCCACGGAAGTCGGCCAGAACCAGATGTGGGCCGCCCAGTTCTATCCGTTCAAACGGCCGAGGCAGTGGCTCTCCTCCGGCGGGCTGGGCACCATGGGGTACGGTTTCCCGGCGGCCCTCGGGGCCCAGGTGGCGGCGCCGCGAAAGACGGTTCTCGATATCGCCGGCGACGGCAGCATCCAGATGAACATCCAGGAACTGGCAACCGCGGTCATCAACAAACTCCCCGTGAAGGTCGCCATTTTGAACAACCAGTACCTGGGGATGGTGCGGCAGTGGCAGGAACTGTTCTTTGAAGAGCGGTATTCGCATACGTTTCTGCCGGAAGTGCCGGACTTCGTAAAACTCGCCGAGGCCTACGGCGCCGTCGGCCTGCGGGCGGAAAAGCCCAGCGAAGTGGTGCCGGTTATCCGGGAAGCCCTCCGGGTAAAGAAACCGGTCCTGATGGATTTCATCTGTGACTGGCAGGAGAAGGTCTACCCCATGGTGCCTGCCGGGGCGGCGATCGACCAGATGCTCCTGTTCGAAAAAAAGCAGGGTCAAAAGACCCAAAAGAAGCTCAAGGCGGTGAAATAGATGCGACACACGATTTCGGTACTCGTTGAAAATAAATTCGGTGTGCTTTCCCGCGTCTCGGGGCTCTTCAGCGGCCGGGGGTTCAACATCGAAAGTATCTCGGTGGGTGAGAGCATGGATCCGTCGATCTCCCAAATGACCATCGTCACCAGGGGCGACGACACCGTCATCGAACAGATCACGAAACAGCTCAACAAGCTCGTTGACGTGATTAAAGTGGTGGATCTCCTCGATGTGGACCACGTGGAACGGGAAATGGTGCTCATCAAAGTCTCCCCGCCGCCTGAGAAAAAATCGGAAGTCCTCCGGATTGTCGAGATCTTCCGGGGCCGGGTGCTGGACTCGAGCCCCAAGACCTACACGGTGGAAGTCACGGGCGATGAAAAGAAAATCGCGGCCTTCACCGAACTACTGAAGCCCATGGGAATTTCGGAATTCTGCCGGACAGGCAAGATCGCCATGGCCCGGGAGATGGCAGGGAAGAAGTAGGCGCCTGGTTTACGGCTCCCCGCCGACGGGCAGAAACACCGTGAACCGGGTTCCCGCGCCGACGGTACTCGCCACACTGATTTCGCCTCCGAGAAGATTGGCGAGCCCGCGGGAGAGGTGAAGCCCGAGCCCGGTGCCTCCGTGACGCCGGAGATTGCCGACCCGCAGAAAGGGTTGAAATAATCTGTTGAGATCCCCGGGGGCGATCCCGCACCCGGTGTCTTCGACACTCAAGACGAGACGTTCATCCTCCCGCTGAGCGGAGATCGTAATCCTGCCTTTTTCCGTATATTTGACCGCATTCGTCAGCAGGTTCAGGAGAATCTGTCGCAGCCGCCGCCGATCTTGAAAAACGGCAATATCATCCACCTCGGTAACGACCTCGACCCGCTCGGGATCGATCTTGGTACTCACCATACCGAGGACCTCGTCGATCAGGTCGAGCAGTCGAAAATCTTCGCGGCTTATGGTCATCTGCCCCGATTCGATACGGGCCACATCGATTACGTCGTTGATGACTTCAAGGAGATGTCTCCCGGAATTATGGACGATTGCGATCTGCTTTTCCTGTTCCGCCGAGAGTTCACCGGACATCCCGGAGATCAGCAGATCCGTAAAACCGATGATCGAGTTCAAGGGGGTCCGCAGTTCGTGGCTCATGGAGGCGATGAACAGGGACCACCGCCGGTCCCGTTCCCGAAGCCGTTCGTTTTCTTCCTCAAGCTCATTGATGCGCATCTGCAGATCCTCGACAG
>CAYYSS010000374.1:0-3076 GCA_964474325.1 uncultured Nitrospirota bacterium | reverse complement strand
GCTTTGGTGCTCGAGCAGAACGACTGTCTGACGCCGGCCGAGGTCCGCACGGTGCTCGAAGGCGGCACACTCGATATCGAAGACGCCGGGTGGGACCGGGACGCGGGGCATGGGATCCTTATGGCGGATCTGGCCGTGGCGTCCGCGGGGCCTGATTACGGAACCTTTGCCTTCGGCCTGTCGGCGTATACGGTGGATGAAGACGCCGGGGCCGTGACCATCCAGGTCACCCACCCGGACCGCGGGGAGCCACTGTGCCCGGTGACGGTGAGTGTGGCCACGTCGTCCGGGGGCATACGGCCAAGGCGTGGAACGATTACCGGGCCACGGCGGGAACCCTTTTCTGGGGCCACGGCGAGACGGGCCCCCGGAGCTTTACGGTCCCCATCCGGGACGACGACCTGATCGAGGGGGACGAGACGTTTCAGGTTGAACTCTTCGACCAGACGGGGATGTATACCCTGGGCGGGCCCGCGGTGGTTACGATAACCGACAACGACACCGGGACGGATACCGACGGCGACGGGCTGGCCGATACGGTCGATCCCTGCGTCAATAACATGCCGGTAGACGCAGGTGGGGTTCCGTACCCCGATCTTGAAACGGCCTACGCCGGTTTTGCGGGTCCCGGGCCCGTGGTGATCAAACTGCAGGGGGCCGTGGACGTGGTCGGCGAACTCCTGTTCGACCGGGCCGAAGACGTTACGATCCGGGGCGGGTATAACTGCGATTTCTCAGGGCCGAGCGGAATGACCACCTATAACGGTTCCGCAACCATGTCCGGCGGCCCGGTTACCCTGGACAATCTGGATTTCGTAGGGATATGGTGATGAGGCGGGCAGTCCCGGATTCCGCGTCCGACGGCGAAAAACCGTAATTCGTCGTTCGCCGGTCACGACCTTTCGCCCCACGCCCATCGCCGGCCCCCTTGCCCATAGCCTCTCGCCCTGCGTGACGCCGTCCCGCCTTGACTTTCCTCCGCCCCGGGAGATAAGCTAGCGCCGGTTTAATTGCAGAGATGGGCCCGCGGGTTCGAATGGCACGAACCGTGCTTTTCCCCGTGCGGCAAAAAGTTTTATTTCAACGAAGAAAGGAGGTGAATCTATATGCGTAAACTCATCGCTCTTACGGCTATTGTAATCTTCATGGCAGGTCTCGTAGGTGTGGCCCTCGCCACTCCTCCGGGCAAGACCGCCGAGTGGGACGGAGGCGGCATCGGCAAAGTAACGTTTGACGGCAAAGTCCACGCGGCCGCGGGGAACAAGTGTAATGCCTGTCACCCGAAGGTCTTCAAAATGAAGAAAGGTGCAAACGCCATCACGATGAAGGACATTAACGCCGGCAAGTTCTGCGGGACGTGCCACAACGGCGAGAAGGCCTTCAGCGCGAAGAATTGTGCCAAGTGCCACAAGAAGTAAACAGTTTCTGACTGTATTGAAAAGCCCGGGCCTTCCGCCCGGGCTTTTCCGTTTTGCGTAAAATGTGTTTCCCGTTTCGGGAATCCGCCGCCGGTTCCGGATGTTTTATGCAACCGCGCTCAGAAAAGCCGCAGGGAACGTACCGGGCCGAAGGTCTTTCTGTGAATCGGGCAGGGACCCAGTTCCGCCAGGGCCGCCAGGTGGGTACGGGTTCCGTACCCCGCGTTCCGGGCGAATCCGTAGCCTGGATAGGACCGATCCTCAGCCCGCATGATGCCGTCCCGGATTTCTTTCGCGATGATAGACGCCGCGGCGATTGCCGCGCTGGTGTCGTCGCCCCGGATAATGCCCCGCTGGGGAAGATCGATTTCTTCTATGTTCAGAGCGTCGATGAGAAGAAGGTCGGGAGTTCGCGTGAGGTCGCGGACGGCTTCCGCCATAGCGCGTTTTGTTGCCGCAAGGATGTTGATGCGGTCGATTTCCTCGGGCGGCATAATGCCGAGACCAACGTCAAGACTCTCGGCCAGTACGGCAAAAAAAAGCTCACGACGTTTCTTCGCCGTGAGCTTTTTTGAATCACGCAACCCGGAAATTCTGCTTTCGGGCTTGAGTATTACCGCGGCCGCGACAACCGGACCCGCCAAGGGCCCGCGCCCGGCTTCGTCGATACCGGCGACCCAATGGGTCCCGGCGTCCTTGTGAACCCGCCTGTCGTAGTGAAAGAGCGGCACGGGCTCCCGGGGCCGGGCGGAGTTCGTCAGGACTCGGCAGTCGTCTTGGGGGTCGCCGGGGCGGGTTTGCGGTAAATGTCTTTTTCCTTTACCTTGGCCGCCTTACCCTTCTTGTGGCGCAGATAGTACAGCTTTGCGCGCCGTACATCACCGCGCTTCAGCACCTCGATCTTCGTGAGAAGAGGTGAATGAAGGGGGAAAATCCGTTCGACGCCGATACCCGACGAGATCTTCCTCACCGTAAACATTTCCCGGGTACCGCTTCCCCGCCGTGCGATAACCACGCCCTGAAAGTGCTGTATGCGCTCCCGGTTGCCTTCCTTGACCTTCACGGCAACCTTGACGGTGTCGCCGGGCTTGAAGTCCGTCACCTTGTCTTTCAGGTAACCCTGTTCCACAACGCCGATCATATCCATGAGTAATGATCCCCCTAATACATGCTCCGGCATTCCCTCAGGAACGCCGCGATTTCAACTCCCGGAGCAACGCCCGGTCCTCGTCGCTGAGCGTTTCCTCGGCCAGGAGATCCGGCCTCTGCTCCAGCGTCCGTTTGAGCGACTCACTGCGTCTCCAGCGCCGTACGGCTTCGTGGTGCCCCGACAGGAGTACGTCGGGCACCCGCATGCCCCGATATTCCGGAGGCCGGGTATACTGAGGGTATTCAAGAAGTCCCCCTGAAAACGTTTCGTCGAGGGCCGACGTCTCGTCACCGAGTACCCCGGGCACAAGTCGCACGGAAGCATCTATTATAGCAAGAGCCGCCAGTTCTCCGCCAGTCATAACAAAATCTCCCAGTGAGTACTCCCTGTGGGCAAGCCCTGTTCTCACCCTGTCGTCTATCCCTTCGTACCGGCCGCAGAGAAAGGTCAGGGCCCGGGACTCTTCGGATAGTGTCTGGGCGTCGTCCTGGCAAAAGGGCTTTCCCTG
>CAYYSS010000373.1:0-3101 GCA_964474325.1 uncultured Nitrospirota bacterium | reverse complement strand
GCTACTCCCCAACCCTGCGGGAACCGCGCCAGGTATCGACTCTACTAAATACGGGCCCGGCGGCCTCAAAAAATCGGCGACATGGCATGAAGGGCGCAGGCGATAGGCGAGGGGCAATGGGCGGAGGGGCAATGGGCGAGGGGCAATGGGCGAGAGGTGGGTTATGGGTTCAAGGTTCCGGGGTTCGAGGTTAAAGCATAGAGCGTTGAACACGGACCGTCGACCGCCAACCGCCTGCCGCGGCGTAGCCTTCGGCGAAGACGGGTGCGTATTCTTTTGATCCCACCAGCCTCTTTTGCGGCAATTTTTCTGCAATACCAGGGTAATGTTGATGCGGGAACAACGGGTTCCGGCGGATGTGCTTCTCCCGCTACGTGATTTTCGCGACCAGACCCCGGACCGCTTCAGCCGAGGTGTGAAAGGCTGCCCGCTCGCCGTCGTCGAGCTTCAGTTCGATCACTTCCTCGGCCCCCCCGAGTCCGAGTTTCACGGGCACACCCGAGTAGACTGCGGTCTCGCCGTACTGGCCGTCGAGATAGACCGCGCAGGGGAGTATCCGCTTTTCGTCCCGGAGGATCGCCTCGGCCATTTCCACGGTTGAAGCCGCGGGGGCGTAGTAGGCGCTTCCGGTTCCCAGAAGGCCGACGATTTCGGCTCCCCCCTGCCGGGTCCGCTGGATCAGGCGGGCTATGGTCTCGCCGTCCATGAGTTCCGTGATAGGGATGCCGGCCACGGAGGTGTACCGGGGAAGGGGCACCATCTGATCGCCGTGGCCCCCGAGGACCAGGGCCGTCACGTCCCGGACGGAGACGCCGAGTTCCATGGCGATAAACGTCCGGAAGCGGGCCGAGTCAAGGATCCCTCCCATACCGATGACCCGTCGGTGGTCAAACCCCGTGGTCTTCCACGCGAGCTGGGCCATCACATCCATGGGATTCGTCACCACCACGATGATCGCGTCCGGACTGCGGACCGCACTCGCCTCGACCACGCTCCGGACAATCTTGGCGTTTGACTGGAGCAGGTCGTCCCGGCTCATGCCCGGCCTGCGGGCGAGACCCGCGGTAACGATTATCATGTGGGAACCCGCGGTGGCGTCGTAGTCGCTCGTGCCGACCACCGAAACGGACGTATTCCAGAGGGGACCCGCCTCCGCCATGTCCAGGGCCTTACCCTGTGCGACGCCTTCCGCAATGTCTACCAGGACCACGTCGCCGATCCGCCGCTCCGCCAGAAGGTGCGCCGTGGTGGCTCCAACGTGCCCCCCGCCGATTACGGTAATCTTATGATTCACTGAATCCTCCCTCGTTGCCGGTATCCACGGAAGATGCACGGCGGTGCCCCTCTGCGGATAAGGTATAGCCCAAATCCACCTGATTTCGGGATTCGGCCGTCGACACAGGCGCATCTGCACACGGTCGACGCTCCCGGTCCTCAAGATAGGTGCCGGATTCGGGTTTGGCGGCTGTCGGGAACCCCGGCCGGGCCGCCTGTTAGAATACCATTTCATGCCTCGAGGGAGTCTTGAAATAGAGGGCGCCCGGCAGAACAATCTCCGGAACCTGAGTCTGGCCATTCCCCATGACCGGATCACCGTGGTTACGGGGGTGAGCGGATCGGGAAAGTCGTCCCTGGTAATGGATACGATCTTTGCCGAGGGGCAGTGGCGTTTTATCGAATCCCTGTCGTCCTACGCGCGGCTGTTTCTCGAAAAACTCGACCGTCCGCAGGTGGATGCCCTGAGAAATGTGCGTCCGGCGGTGGCCCTGGAACAGCACAACCCGGTTCGCGGGTCCCGGAGCACGGTGGGCACGGCCACGGAACTCAACGATCTTCTGCGCCTGCTGTTTTCCCGCCTGGCCCGGCCCCGGTGTCCCGGCTGCGGCGATGAACTGCATACCTACACCCCGGAGACCGTGGCGGAAGAGCTTCTCGGTCGCTACCGGGACGGACGGATCTACCTTATGTTTCCCGCCCGGGATGAAGACCCGGCCGACCTGGTCGCCCGCGGGTTCATCCGATTCTTCCAGGACGGCTCCCCCCGGCAGGCGGACGAGGTTGACAAGGGACGGGAATTTGCCGTGGTTGTCGACCGCCTCGTCCTGCGGGCCGACGATCGTTCACGGCTTACGGATTCCCTTGAGACGGCGTGGCGCCACGGTGATGAGAACGTGCTTGTGAACGTGGTGGACGGGCCGACCCTCCGTTTTTCGTCTGCCGTCCGGTGCGGAAAATGCGATATCACCCTGTCGCCGCCCCATCCCCTGCTGTTTTCCGCAAACCATCCCGTTGGGGCCTGCCCCCGGTGTAACGGTTTCGGCAACCTCCTCGAATATTCCCCTGATCTGGTGGTGCCCGATCCGGACCTGAGTCTTGCCGAGGGGGCGATCGAGCCCTGGATGAAGCCTGCCTACCGGGAGTGGTATCGGATCTTTCTTGACGAATGCAGGTCCAGGGATATCGATGTCGATCGACCCTTCGGTGACCTGCCGGAGGATCATCGACGCCTTATTTTTGACGGCGGTGACGGTTTCTACAGCGTACGCGATTTTTTCGAAGAGCTGGAGGGGAAGAAATATCGTCTTCACGTCAGGGTGTTCCTGAGCCGTTACCGGGAGGCCCGCACCTGCCCCGACTGCGGCGGCGGGCGTCTGCGGCCCGAGGCCCTGCGGTACCGGTTCGGCGGCGCGACCCTGCCGGAGCTGGAACGCATGCCCCTCGGGGAGTTTTATGACTGGCTCTCGGAACTGGACCTGCCGCCGTGGCAGAAGGCCTCTGCCGGGGACGTGCTTCGGCGTCTGCGGGAGCAGGTCATGATTCTTAACCGTCTGGGCCTGGGGTATCTGGCCATGGGCCGGCAGGAGCGGACCCTCTCGGGCGGCGAGTCCCAGCGGGTGCGTCTTGCCAATCAGTTTTCAGCTCGCCTCACGGGGACCCTCTACGTGCTCGACGAACCCACCGTGGGGCTCCATCCGCGGGATACCACCCGTATCTGCGACGTCATGGAGGAACTTGCCTCCCTGGGGAATACCCTGGTCGTTGTGGAGCACGATCGGCAGGTCATGGAGCGGGGGGATTTTATCGTGGAACTGGGGCCGGGC
>CAYYSS010000372.1:0-3113 GCA_964474325.1 uncultured Nitrospirota bacterium | reverse complement strand
GCCCCTTTTGATAAATTCACAGAAATCACTTCCGAGAAGTGCGGAATGTAAGACCCGTTCGCCGTTTCAGGAAAAGTAGTGGCCGTGCGTATTTTTTTGATCCCGCCGGCCCCTTCTCCAAGAATCTTTTGCAACGTTAAGGTATACGCTATTTTGGACAGCAATGATTCACGATCTTTAATCGTTCACGTTTCACGATTCACCATCCTTTGCCCCTCGCCCATTGCCTCTCGCCCACAGCCCATCCTTCGCGGGCCCGGTCTCAGCGGGAAACGGGTCAGGGCGAGTACCCTCCCGCGTTATCCCCGGAAAAAAGAAGTTGGTCTTCCAACAGGGGATCGAGCCGGATAAACGCGTGAACGGTCTTGTCGCCGTCGACCCGGTAATAGGTATCCACCACGTCGGACACTCCGTACCGTAAGGCCCGGTAACGGGGGAGAAACTCATACCCGACGGTCTGTCCTCCCCGGGTCTTGATCGCACGCATCACAACGGCAAGAAACTCGGTGTGCGCCCCAAGGTGCGCCCGCCCCTCCTGAAACGCCTCCTCGGCGGAAAGCCCCTTGAGTACTTCGAATTCGAACGAAGGCGCCCGTGGTTCGATTCTGTAGTCATCCCCCTGGAGATCGAACAGCACCGCGGCTTCCGGATCGTTGAAATAAGTACCGCCGTAGAGATAAACCGTAAAGACGCCCGCGATATCTTCGGGGTTGTCTATTGCCTCCGTCGTGAGACGCTCTGCACCGGCGTGGCTCCCGGCAAACATGAGCGCCAGGATTACATAAAGAACAAATCTTTTCATACGTTGCCTCCTCGAAGAGGTCTTGGCCGTGTCCGGCCGACACCCGGCCTGCATCTTTAGTCTAATTGATCGGACGACGGCGCGCTGTAGGCGGGCTTACATGCCTCGCCGTAACGGTAAAGGGGGCAGTAAGCCCCCTACATGTTCGATGCGTCGAAGGAATCCCAGGGGATTTTCGCAACCACATCGGCGTAGGATGCCGAATCGATCCCGAGAAGATTCAGCGCCCGCCCGAGGCCCCCGGCGCTCAGGCGATCCAACTCCGTGGCGACCCGGTAGCGGGACATGATAAAATCGGCCAGATAGACCGCATAAACGAGTTCCTGCTCCGTTTCCGCCGCATCAGGCAGATGGTGGTGTTTCAGGACTGCGGTCAGGTTTTTTGGAAAATCCCACAGTTCGGCGAGACGGCCGCCGGCCTCCGCGTGGTCCACACCGAAGGTGGAGCGCTCCACTTCAATGAGCGGTTGACCTTCGTGGTGGACCTTCCGGTAAAACAGCGGGAAGGCGGAGGCCACGTATTGGTCGAGCACCGCCTTACCGACATCGTGGAGCAGACCTGCGGTATATGCCGTCTCCGGACTGAGGGCACCACCCCGTTCGGCGAGTTCGGCCGCTACGATTCCGGTACCGACCGCGTGGTGGAACATCCCTCCTTTACAGAGCGAATACCCGGTCCCGGCGTTTTGGTAAAAAACCTCGAGGGAGGCCGAAAGGACAAGCCGTTTCAGGAGTTTCTCACCCAGCATCATGAGTGCCTGGTCGATCGAGTCGATGCGCCCCCGTGCCCCGATAAACGCAGAATTGCTCAAGGCGATCGCCTTGGCACTCAAGACCTGGTCGCGACCGATCTCATCCGCTATTTCGTCCATTCCCGTGGTAGATTTTCCGAGCATACGGATAATCTTCAGGGCGACCTGGGGGATGGGACGAACGCGCATTATCGCCCGGTCAAGCTCATCGGGCGAAAGAGGTGTACGGTGGACGCCTCCGACGGGTTCCGTCCGGTCGCATATCGGCTCGATACGCGCATCCAGCGACCTCAGATCCAGGCTCAGACGACAGCTGAAATATCCGGCGGCCTCGGACCGTTCGACACGGATGCCGCGTTCCTTTAAAATTCCGACCACCACCTCCATGGTCCTGCCGCCCAGGTCCAGCTCCAGTTCCCGGGTTGAAATCGGCGTAACGAACGCCCCGCCGGCAAGGGTAACGTCCATACGTTCAAAGTCCGCACCCCGGCGCCGGAGTTCGTCGAGAAAACGGGGAAGCCCCGACTCGGCGAAAAGCGCCGGGTCACCCCCGCCGTCGGGATCGGGAGCGTGAGGAAGCAGGATGTGATAAAGCCCGCCCAGGTTCGCACTGCGGTCAACGGCGGCAATGCCCACGCAGGCACCCAGATGAGCCTCTAAAATACCGTTTGACCGAGCTGAAATACGATACGCCCCGGCCGGGACGATCGTGGATTCCACAAACGACCCGTCCGCCGGATAGTCGCCGATGCCACGTCTTCGTTCCTTTGTATCAAACACGTTTATCTCCTCGCTGTTGCGGTTCCGGCGGTACGTACCGGCTGGGGATACACCGGCCGACACCTGAACATCATGCTTCTTATCGGCGTTTTCCGAAAATACTGTACGGCCTTCAGGAGGAGAGGAGACCCGGCTTGGAACGACAGTCCGGGAGCGGTCCGTGCGGTACGGGCTATGACAGAGCCGAGACCCGGTCGATGACCTTTCGCAATCTGATGGTAAGTATCCGGCCGAGGGCGCGATAGATTTTAATCCCGGCGCGGGGATAATCCGCCGAAAAGCGCTCGAGGGCGTCCCGGGTGAGGACGGCAAGTTCCGCATCCTCCACGGCGAGTGCGCCGGCGCTCCGGGGATTGTCGTCCAGGACCGAGAACTCCCCGAGGTGGGAACCTTCACTTAGAACCGCCATGAGCATAGGGCGCCCTTCCAGGTCCGTGGATCTCCGCACCTCGATTTTCCCGCGCAGGATAAACGCAATATAGTCGCCGTCGTCGCCTTCTTTAAAGATCCATGCACCTTTCTGCACCTTCCGCATCTTGAGAAAAGGCGCCAACAAAGCGACTTCGCCGTCGTCGAGGTTCGAGAGGATACGCGAGTGCTGTCTCAGGCCGAGAACGCTTTCCTCCATAACGTGTCCTTTCCCTTTCCGGGCCCTGACGACGGTCCCTCGGGTCGCCGGGCATCCCCTTTTCCTGACACTCTACCTTAACGGTGCAAAAGTTTTCCGGAAAAGGGGCCGGTGGAATCAAGAAAATACGCACGGCTACAGCACTCCTGAA
>CAYYSS010000371.1:0-3115 GCA_964474325.1 uncultured Nitrospirota bacterium | reverse complement strand
TCGCTGTGGCGCGTCACGCCGCTCTTCCGATGACGTTCATGATGCCGATGCCGCCCACGAGAAGGGAGACGGATGCGATGGTTCCGAGAAGCCACGCAAAGACCCGGGCGCTTTCTTCCGAGGCCTGGGCAAGTTCCGCCCGGTTGTACATGCGGAAGTCGTCTTCCCGGTCTTCACGGATGCGATGACGCCTCCTGAGAAGGCGCCGGACGTCTTCCTGGACCCGGAAGGCGTCCTCCCGGCCGGTGGTCTTGATCTCGATCCGGTGGATATGCTGAATACCGAGGATCTTCCGCTGGGCCGTGGTGATCGGTACGATGATCGCATCGTCCTGGTCGGTTCCCCATGCGGTGGCGCCTTTTTCGGAAAGGACGCCGATAACACGCCAGGCCAGGTTCTTGAAGATTATGGTCGTCCCCAGGGGATCGCTCAGACCGTAAAGCTCCCGGACGACGCTCTTTCCGAGTACACAGACCAGGGCCGCCCCTTGTACGTGGTTTTCCGTAATGAACGCGCCCTGTTCCACGGGCCAGTCGCGCACCGTGATGAAGGCGGGTGTCGCACCCCGGACGGCGGTACCCCAATTGGCCCCCCGGTACCGGGCCTGTGCGGCGGACCGGACCGTGGGATCAACCGCAACGACCCCGGGAAGTTCCGCTATCGCCCGGGCGTCGTCAAGTACCAGCGTCGACGTGGAACCCGCACCGGTCCGCACCCCGCCCCGGGTGGTACTGCCGGGCCGGACAACCACGTTCTGACTGCCCATTCGGGAAAGCTGGGCCGAGATCCGTTCCCGGGCCCCCGTCCCCACGGCCAGCATTGCGATAACCGCGCCCACGCCGATAACCACGCCGAGAACGGTAAGGAGGGCCCGGGAACGGTTTCGGCACAGGCCCCGAAAGCCCAGGCGTATGGTTGCCGTCCAGGTCATCGTGATACGATGCGGCCGTCACGCATGATAAGGGTCCGGTCGCCTCGTTCGGCTACCAGGGGGTCGTGGGTTATGAGCAGTACCGTGAGGTGTTCATCCTTATTCAGACCCGTGATGAGATCCAGGATCTCCCGGGCCGTATCCGAGTCCAGGTTCCCGGTGGGTTCGTCGGCAAGGAGAACCGTCGGACGGCCGACCAGGGCCCGCGCAATGGCGACCCGTTGTTGCTGCCCTCCCGAAAGCTGTGCCGGATAGTGCGTCAGTCGATCCTGCATGCCGAGCTTTTCGAGTAAGGCCGCAGCCCGGCGCCGGCGTTCCCGGAGCGGGACGCCGCGGTAAAGCAGCGGGGTCTCCACGTTTTCCAGGGCCGATGTCCGGGGCAGGAGATTAAACGATTGAAACACGAATCCCATGGTACGGTTGCGAATCGCGGCCAGACCGTTGTCGTCCATGGCGGTGACGTCCTTTCCGTCGATCCGGTACCGACCCCGGTCGGGCCGGTCGAGACAGCCGACGATGTGCATAAGCGTCGACTTTCCGGACCCGGACGGACCCATAACGGAAAGAAAGTCGCCGGCAAAAAGGTCGAGATCGACCCCGTCGAGGGCGGCTACGTTGTTTTCGCCGAGGGAATAGTGTTTGTGGATTCCTTCGAGACGAAGGAGGGGGATATCCATATGCTCAGAAGAGCCGCAGTCCGAAGCGGCGTTTGCGTTTCCCGTTGCGGGGGGCGGCTACGGCCACGGTCATACCTTCATGGAGGCCCTCGCCCCGGATCTCCGTTTCCTCTTCCCCCACAAGGCCCATATCGACGATAATCGGCCGAAGGCGGTCGTCCGCCACCGTCCAGAGGACTCCCCGGCCGTCGGTAAGGCGGCCGCGGATTTCGTTGAGTTCTTCCGGTTGCAGGGGGGGGACGAACCTTAAGGCGTCGTTTCGGACCTTCAGGACATTCGTCCTGACTTCGGTCTCGATCCGTACCGTGGCCGTCATGCCGGGTTTAAGGGCCCCGTCGGGGTTTTCCACGCCGATAACGCAGTTATACTTCACGACCCCGGCTTCCACGGAGGGGTTGAGGCGAATCTGGCGTACCCTGCCGTAGAAGGCTCTGTCGGGGTAGGCGAACACCGTGAAGGAAACCGGCCGGCCTTCCCGGACGGAACCGATAAACGCCTCGTCAACGGCGGTTTCTATCTGCATCCGCCGGAGGTCCCGTGCGATCGTAAAAAGAGTCGGGGCCTGGAGACTGGCCGCGACCGTCTGTCCCACGTCTACGTCACGGGAAATGACGACGCCGTCGATCGGCGCGTAAATCGTGGTATGGGTCAGGTCCACCCGGGCCCGCAGAACCGCCGCCCGGGCCTCGGCCACCTCGGCGGATGCTACACGGCTCTCCACGAGGGCACTGTCGCGGGCGAAACGTGACTGATCCAGATCTTCCGCCGAAGCGAGATCCCTTGCGTGCAGGCGTTCGATCCGTTCGAGACTCTTCCGGGCGTCTTGTACGGCGAGTTCCGTTTTCTCATGAGCGGCCTCGGCGCGCTTGAGTTTCGCCTCGGCCTCGGCCAGGCGTGCCTTGAAAAGTGACGGCTCGATCCGCGCTATGACGTCGCCCTTTCGGACGGTACTGTTAAAATCGGCGCCGATGGAAGCGATGATGCCCGAGACCTGGCTCCCCACGGCTACGGAGATCAACGGGCGCACCGTTCCCGTCGCCGAGACCGATGCACGGAGTTCTCCCCGGGAAACGGCCACGGTGCGAAACCCCTGTTCCGATTGCGCCTTCTTCTGGCTGCAGGCCGCGAGGGCAAAGACTGAAAGGACGAGGCACAACCGCAGGACGTTCTCCCGCCGGAAACCCGGGGGTGTATAAGACTCTCCGGCCATGCTTCCTATCTTATCGCGAAACAACCCCGCCGGGAATTTCCCCGCCGTCAGTTTTTTTTCCCGATGCGTACGAGCAGTACGAGACCCGGCACGGCGAGGGCGGTGCAGGCGAGGAAGAAACCGGCCCAGCCGAGATGCTTTGCCATGAAGCCGGTGCCGGCCGATGCAAACACCCGGGGGATTCCCATGAGGCTCGTGAGAAGGGCGTACTGGGTGGCCGTAAAACGGGTATCGGTAACGCTCGCCATATAGGCTACGTAGGCCGCCGTTCCCATGCCGGAACTCAGGTTTTCAAAC
>CAYYSS010000370.1:0-3119 GCA_964474325.1 uncultured Nitrospirota bacterium | reverse complement strand
GGCCGTGGTAACCTCCAGGTCCAGGAGGTCCTCCAGCGGCAACGCGTTCAGCAGGGAAACCACGTCCGCGTCCGGGGCTGCGGGGGCCCCGGCCCGGGCCGCAACAGGGAGGAATATCCCGACGGCCAGGAGTACCAGCCACAACCGGACGATCTTGCCGAGACGCCGCGTCATCGGTGATGGAAGAAAGCTTTTGTGAATGTTCAGAGTCATGACATCCCCCGCCTCCTGATGTGGTTAAAAACGTAATAATGTAACGTATCGGCGGAAAAAATTGCTTTTTCCCGCGCTCCGTACCGGAGAACCGCCTCGGATAGACCGGTGAAAATCGGCGGGTCGCGGGAACGTGGATGCCCGGGCGTTTTTACACGGCCTTCGCTTTCGGCTAAAATAACAGGCGAACAACAGCGAGGGGGTGCCGTTCGGTTGATATGAGAAAAGAATCTCAGGAATTTCTGCAGAAACTGGTTGAAGCTCCGAGTCCATCGGGTTACGAACAGCCCGCGGCTCGAGTCGTTCGGTCGCGTATGGCACGTATCGCGGACGAGATCACCACGGATGTTCACGGCAACACGATATGTGTACTGAACCCCAAGGGACGGGTACGCGTGATGCTCGCCGGCCATTGCGATCAGATCGGGTTCATGGTAAAGCATATTAATGAAGACGGTTTTATCCATTTCGCCGCCATTGGAGGCCACGACGAGGGGCTTGTGCCGGGACGCCGGGTTGTGATTCATACCGAGAAGGAACCCGTGCTGGGAGTCGTTGGAAAGAAGCCCATCCATCTTATGGAAAACGACGAACGGAAAAAGACGGTGGACCTGGACAAGCTCTGGATCGATATCGGTGCGAAGAACAAAAAAGAAGTCGAAAAACTCATCCGCATCGGCGATCCCATTACCTTCGACATCGCCTTCCGGCGTCTCAGAAACGGGAGGCTCGTCTCCGCGGGTTTCGACGACAAAATGGGGACGTTTGTGGTCATGGAGGCTATGCGTCTGCTGAAAGGGAAAAAACTCTCGGCGGCGGTTTATTCCGTTGCCACGGTCCAGGAGGAGATCGGCCTTCGGGGGGCGAAAACCAGCGCATTCGGCATCGATCCCCACGTGGGCGTGGCCTGCGACGTGGATTTTGCGTCCGATTATCCGACGATCGAGAAGAGTAAGGTCGGCGACGTGGCCCTGGACAAGGGGCCCGTTATTGCACGGGGACCGAATATCAATCCCGTGGTATTCGATATGCTGGTGAAGACGGCGGAGGCCGCGAAGATACCCTGCCAGATCTCCGGCGCACCCCGGGCCACGGGGACGGACGCAAACTTTATTCAATTGACGAGATCCGGTGTTGCTACGGGACTGGTAAGCGTACCGAATCGGTATATGCATACGCCCGTTGAGATGATTTCCATGAAAGACCTGGAGAACACTGCGCGGCTTCTTGCTGAATTCGTAAGGAAGATTACGCCGTCGGTGGATTTCCGTCCGCTGTGAGGGGAGCGAGAGGGTTTGGGAGTACGGACAACCGGCAGGAAAACATTCAACGGATTCTTTAACGCGCATTTTTCGTGGCGGTTCCGTATTCGTTTCTTTATCCACAACTTCCCGAGTCGGGTCTTCTCGACGGTGGGTCGATCCGACTGTGCAAACTGCAGAGAAGTTTCATCCGTGTTTCCGCGTTCACTTTTTGGTTGTGGCTCCAACGCCACGTTGGGAGAATCATGAGAAATGCGGGCTAGACGTCTTGGATCGGCAAGCGTAATCACACTGAGCTTGCTCGGAGCCGGGTTTGTGGTCTCCCCCGGAACTTCGGCACTGGCCCACGATGTTCCCCTTCGGTCGATATTCGCCCCGCCCGTGGACACATTCAGTCACGACCGTATCGACCGTCCGGCTCTTTCAGTAGAAAAAGAAGAGAAGTCCTACCATCTCGGGGAGTATTATGCGCTCTTGCGGAGCGGCCGGGGAGGAGACTACGGCCAGGGAGTCGCTGTTTGCGAAGGCGCCGGGTTTCTGCCCGCCTGGACCCGCCGGGAAAGTTGCGTCGCGCCCCCCCGCCTGCCCGTATACGGTTTTCTTGAACACCTTGTCCCCGGCCCGCCGGGTGATCACCCGGCCGTCCGACGGGCGCTCGGGCTTTTTTCCGGTCCCATGGGAAAGAGTTTTTCCCTGTGGCTTGAGCGGTCGGGGCGTTACCTGCCCGCCATGCGCCGGGTGTTTCTCGACTATGGACTTCCGGGGGAACTGGCCTATCTTCCCCTTATTGAAAGCGGGTTCAACCCCCGGGCGTTCTCACGTCGGCGGGCCGTCGGGCCCTGGCAGTTTATCGCGGCTACCGGTAAGCGTTACGGCCTTCGGGTTGACTGGTGGGTCGACGAACGCCGGGATCCCATAAAGGCCACCCATGCGGCCGCCCGCTATTTAAAAGACCTGTATGAACATTTCGGTTCCTGGCCGTTGGCTCTCGCGGCCTATAACGCGGGAGAAGGGAAAGTGCGGCGGGCGATACGGCGAACGGGGTCCAGGGACTACTGGCGTTTGAGAAAGACCCGCTACCTGAAGACGGAAACCAAGCATTACGTTCCCCGGTTCATTGCCGCATTGATCATTGCCCACGATCCGGCCCGGTACGGATTCGACGGGCTTGCCTACCATACCCCCGTCGGGTACGACCATGTCGTGGTCGGGGCGGCCGTGGACGTGGAAGTCGCCGCCAGGTGCGCGGGTATTTCCGTCGAAGAACTCAGAGCGCTCAATCCTGAGTTGAAACGGTGGCGGACCCCCCCGCGAACGGCTTCGTACAGGCTCCGCGTCCCCTACGGGGCGTCGGACCGTATGCGGAGAAACCTGGCGGCCTTGAGCCGGGAAGAGCGGCTGGCCAGCAAGGCCTATCGGGTTCGCTCAGGAGATTCCGTCTGGAAGATCGCCCGGCGTTTCGGTATTCCCGTAAAAGCCATAACCGACGTCAACACGCTCAATAAACCGTTTCTTCTGAGAATCGGTCAGGTGCTGCGTATCCCCCACGGGACGTAAGGTTTTTTTTTTCTGAATCACTCTTGTCCAAATGTCGGGTCGACTCTTTGCAAGCTTCGACTTCCGGTTCGTCTTCTTTGGGCGAGC
>CAYYSS010000369.1:0-3133 GCA_964474325.1 uncultured Nitrospirota bacterium | reverse complement strand
GGGAAGAGTTCGTCCTCGGCCTCAGGGTTCGGGTGGCCGTGGCCTCCCGGGAGCAGTACATCGGAGATGCGGCAATGCTCGCCCACAAACTCCGGGATATTACGGAAGCCGACGTCCTTTTCGTCCTCGTCCGCATGGAAGACAGAACCCACATTATCGGCAGGAGCCGCACCCCGGAACTGGACGTCTCCCGCGTGCTCGAGGCCTACGGCGGCGGCGGGCATCCCACCGCCGGCTCCGCGGTGGTCAAGGGCAGTGTCCTGGAGGATCTCGAGCGTGACGTCTGGGTGAGGATCCGCGACTGCATCCGGCCGGGAAAAACCGCCGCGGATCTCATGACCAAACCCGTTGTCACCGTGGACTGCGGAACATCGATCGCCGAGGTGGAAAAACTGCTTACCCGGTACAGTGTCAGCGTACTGCCGGTATTGAAAGACGACTCGTTTTTCGGCATCATTTCGCGGGAGGTGGTGGAGAAGGCCCTCCATCACGGTTTCGCAAGGAGCCCGGCGGAAGAGTTCGCCACCACCGGCGTGGCCACGGCCGAACCGGAGGCGCCGATTTCCGAGGTCGAATCCCTCATGATCGAACACCACCAGCGCTTTCTTCCGGTGGTGCGGAAAAACCGGGTCATCGGCGCCATCACCCGGACGGATCTCCTCCGTACCCTGTATGAGGACCTTATCAGAAAAAGCCGGATCGAAGGCGAGGAGATCCCGTCGTCCAAAACCCTGACGAAGAACCTGGCGGGCCTGGTCCGGGACCGGTTTCCCGACCGTATCGCCGGAATCCTGAAATCCGCCGGGGAGACCGCCGAAGCCCAGGGGTTTTCCGTCTACCTGGTGGGAGGCTCGGTGCGGGATCTCCTTCGTGCCGAGAAAAACCTGGATCTGGACCTGGTGGTCGAAGGCGACGGCATCGCGTTTGCCCGGGAGTTTGCACGGCGCCTCGGGGGGCGCATCAAGGGACACGAACGGTTCAAGACCGCCGTCGTCATCCTGCCCGACGGTTATAAGATCGACGTGGCCACGGCCAGGACCGAGTTTTACGCCTCACCGGGGGTGCTGCCGGAAGTGGAGGCCTCGTCCATTAAAAAGGACCTCTACCGCCGGGATTTCACGATCAACACCCTGGCCATCCGCCTGAATCCCCGGGATTTCGGCGATCTGATCGACCATTTCGGCGGCCAGCGAGACCTGAAGGAAAAGACGATCAGGATACTGCACAACCTGAGTTTCGTCGAGGACCCCACCCGTGCGTTCCGCGCTATCCGGTTTGCCGAACGGTTCGGTTTCCGCATCAGCCGCCACACGGCAAACCTCATCCGCGCGGCGGTACGGATGGATCTGTTTGGCAGGGTCTCCGGGTCCCGGCTCTGGGAAGAACTGAGCCTGCTGTTTGAAGAAACACTGCCCGACCGCGTTCTCGAGGCCCTCAGCCGGTACGACCTGCTCGCGGTTATCCACCCCGCACTCAAACTCACCGAGGGACTGCGGGAGTTCATGGAAGAACTGCGGAGCGTTCTGGACTGGTATCGCCTCCTCTATGTAGAGAGCCGGGGTCCGAGCCGGGGTGAGCTTCTGCTTGTGGGCCTGCTTGCGGATCTCCCCTGGGGACAGAAGAAAGAGGCCCTCACAAGGCTCGAACCAACGGGCAGGGAGGCAAAGGCCGTCCTCACCGCACTCAAGCTGTCGGGCGAAGGGCTGAAACGTCTCGGGGATCTGGATCCAAAGTCCATCTATCACGCGCTGGAAGGTCTGCCGGTTGAGGCCGTGCTCCTTACCATGGCGCGGACCCCGGACGACCGGCGGAAAAAGGCCGTATCGTCATACATAACCCGTTACAGGAACCTACGGCCGGAGCTTTCCGGAAAAGACCTCAAGACCCTCGGCTACCCCCCGGGCCCGCGGTACAAGGAAATTCTCCGGGCCCTTCTCGACGCGCGCCTCGACGGCGAGGTCGAAACCCGGGACGACGAAATCGCCTGGGTCAAAGCCCGGTTTTCCCTTGCATCCGGTATCCCGGACCGATAACCCGGGTTACCCTTACCGTCCTTCAACAACTCCGCCACTGATTGCTCCCGATCGAAACGAAAAGATCAGGTAAAAACACGGGCAGGCCCGTTTCGCGATGGAAGAAAAAAATCTGAGGAAATCTGAGTCATCTGTGGATAAAAAAATAGTCCACAGATTGCGCAGATTAAGGAAAGGAGATGGTCTTGAAAAAAAATCTGTGTAAATCTGAGAAATCTGTGGATGAGAGGTTTTTGGAGTAAGGGCTTATCCGCAGATTGCGCAGATTACGCAGAGTGGGAAGGACGTGAAGAAAAAAATCTGAGGTAATCTGTGTCATCTGTGGATAAAGAAATACGCTCGGTCGGCCTTCGGCGGTTGGCAGGCGGCGGTTTCCATTCACCATTCACAAGTGTTTTAACCTTGAACCTTATTCTTCATCCCCCTCGCCCATTGCCTCTCGCCCATCGCCTATAGCCCCTGTCACCACCTGCGCCCCTTGGTTCCGATGGGCTCTGTCCTCTGTCTTCTGTTGCTGCGGCCGCCGGGCCCGTATTTTATGCTTGACAGGGGGCGCCATAAGATGTCCCCCTACGTTAACGGAAACGACATGACAAAGCAGACGTGGAGTTTCCCGTCGGCGACTGGGAACCCGGCGAGCCTTCGTCCCCGCGGTTGGGCCCACACCCATTCTCGTCGACGCCGACAGCGTCCGAAACATCTCCCGTTCCCCCGCCGGACGGATCGAACGGTGCCAACCCGAGGCTGCGCATAGCAACGTTGAATACGTCCGATCCCGAGACGTGATGGTAATCCGAGTTGTGCCGGGTAAGCTCGTCAAGGAGCATGCGAATCGCTGAATCCTTGATATAACAGGCAACCCGCAAGCGGCGGATTTCGTCTTCTTTTGCCGATACCGATGCATCTTCGCCCATAGCGACCTCCATAAAGCGCCCCCGCCACGCCCATAACCGCCGCATCGCGGCGGCCGGCGCACCGTCCGGGAATATATCGCATTGTACTCCGGACAAAAAGTCCGTCGGCAACAAACAACGTTGTCGCCCGAAACTGTTGTGTTTCAGATTAAATTCCCCGAAAACGGGTCCGATCGTTCAGAATAG
>CAYYSS010000368.1:0-3155 GCA_964474325.1 uncultured Nitrospirota bacterium | reverse complement strand
AGTTCCTCCAGGCGCTGTTCCACCTGGTTGACCTTGAGCCCGTCCACCAGGACCGGGCCGAGCAACGGACAAACGATCCTGCCGCTTCCGCTCACCCGGACCGTGGTGCTCAGGTCGGGGTGGTCGTAGACCGTGATCTTGAGGACGTCGTTTTCCCCGACCACGTAATCGGACGCGATGGCGGGGGTCCCTGCCGCCGCGACCGCCAACAGGACGAAAACGGATATCGTTCGAATCATGGACGGAGCGAGAGCCCTACAGGATGGTAAACACCTCGAAGAAGAAGCGGTTTTCTTCATATTCGATGGCATCGAAGCTGGAGTTCCTGTCGCGATAGTTGTACCCTGCCTTTACACCTAACCATTCCCGGATATCGTACATGGCTTCCAGGTTGAAAATCCATGTCTCGTCCAGGCGGTCGGCGGTCTCGGGGGACCCTTCGATCACCATGACCAGACCCTGGGAGTAGTCATCGCGTACATAGTTGATTTCCCCGGTCGCGCTGATCTTGGCGGTGAATTTATGCACCAGACGGGCCGAAAGATCGGTGGTATTGAAATAGTTGGCCCCCACCACATTGGTCTCGTTTACGTTCCGGATGCCCTCAAGTACCAGCGAGGTCCAGTCGTTGAAGGCATGGTTGATGGTGATCGAGTAGATAAAGCCGTCGAAGTCGGGGGTCGCCGCCGTGTCGAACTCCTTTCTCCCGTAGCCCGCCTTGAAGGTGCCGGTGGACTTGCCGGTTATCTCCCAGGTCACTCCGAGCATGAAATCCGACTCGAGGCTGTCCAGGTCGTCGGAGTCGTCGAAGTTGGTGTCGGTGATCGTGAGTTCCGCCAGGAGCGAGGTCTTTGCCCTCAGACGGTAAAAGAGGGTGGCGGCATAGGCGACGGCCTTGCGGTCCCGGAACTCGTTGATCCCTTTATAGTCGACCCGGTTATACGCCACGTCGCCGCGGATGCGGTAGACGTCGGCGAATTCGTAGCCGGCCGCCAGCCGGATCGTGTTGTCCTTGAGAAATGCCAGGTCCGTGTCAACCTCAAGGGTCCCGGGGCCGGTAATGAGGATACTCGACCCCCGTTCGTCGTGGGTGTAGAGATAGACGTCGCTCAGCTCCAGCATAAGCCCGCCTGCCAGTTCGAAGTGGGCCCTGCCCTCGAGCTGATGGCCCCATGCGTCCTGGTTGTCCAACTCGCTGAATTTTTCAATGACGGATTCGTAAAGGAAGCGAAGCTTGCGGTCGTCCCGGTCGGTCTCGAAGTAGATCCCCGGCGTCAAAAACAGGGCCGTGTCCGACTCCTCGGCAAACGGGGTTCTGAGGAAATTATCCGAATGGGTGATGTTGGCCGTTACGTAGGGGTGTATGCCGAAAGGTCCCAGGCGCAGATTACCCACGGCCTCGCCGTTTTCGGGCAGGGCCAGGAAGAACAGCGGTGCCAGGAGGCAAGACGCAACGCCCCCCCGCAATAGTGCCCCAAAAAACGCTCTTGTACATCGTAGGTCCATGGTATTCCCCCCTCCTCCTTGCGGTCCTGAATCCGCGGTGTGTGAAAGCTGATTTTTCTTAAACGCCGCCCGGTGTCGCGTTGCTTACCGGGGGTTTGGGCGGCGCGGGCGGCGTGGGGATCGTTCCCGCCGCCGTCGGCGGTGTGTAGCCGAGAGGCCCCCCGACGCATAATCCCGCCGCATCGCCGACCACCTGGGCAAGCTCGGTGGCATCAACGAAGATCTCCGCCAGCATCCCCGCAGTAATCGGTGCCGGGTTGGTGGGCCGGAGCCCCTCGGCGATGGACGCCTGGTAGCAGGCCCGCAGGGCCACGGCGTCTTCGTCCGCGAAATCCCGGTTTCGCAGAGCCGTCTGCTGATTAAGCATGAAAATCTGAGACGATTTATGGCTGTGGATTACGATCAGATCCGTGCCCCGCCCCGCGTCCACCTGGCCGATATCGGCCGTGGGCGTGGTGACGAATGTGATGTTATCTCCCAATTGGAGACGCAGCATGCCGCCGGCGAGGTAGTAGACCGTGGCCCCGCGGCCTTCGTCGGGAGGTACGTTGACGTACGACAGGATCGTAAGGGAGCCGGCACGGCCCAGGGCGGCGGTACCGCCGTCCTTGAAGACCAGCCGTACGAAACCTTTCCCCCGGGTGATGACCTCGTCGCCGGCCTTGAGAGGCGCATTCTGTTCAGCCGTAAACGACTGGGCGAAGCGGATCTGGTAGACCTCCCCGACGACCTGTTCGATGTGTCCGATAACGTCGTCGGCGGAATTCGGGTCAGGAGTTTCGCTGGAGAATACTACGGGTGCCCAGAGCAGGGCGACGGCCATGGTGATCCCGCACGTTTGGAACAGTCGCTTCATAATCGCACCTCCTTGCTCCTTGGGGTCAGAGAATACGTACTCTCTTTACTCTAAGCTTGCCGCCGCTGTCCGGAGGGACGCCCGGTCCCTTCTCTGCGTCCAAACGGATACCGCCGATACTGCCGGGGAAGACGATACTCGCCGCCCGCATAGCATTCATTATATAACGAGATCAAACCAGAAATAAAGAAAAAAGAAAAACATAGTTGCTAGCGGGGAAGAGAGAGGGGAGAAGTTGGAAGGGAGACGGGAAAAGGGAGAAGGGAGAAGTAAGGTCTTTGACGTCTAACGTTTCCCGTCTAACGTCTTCCTGTCTTTTAACGTCCCGTCTAACGTCTCCCTGCCTTTCCCGTCTCTCGTCCCTACCGTTTCAGATGGGTGTCCACGTACTGGGCCAGGATCTCGTGTATCTTGGTCGGGGTGGGGGTTCGGTAATACCGATGGATAATCGCGTGGGCTATTTCGTGGGCGAGGACATGGGCGTCCACGTCCCTCGCCGAGACATAAATCGTATCGCGCTCGGGCGCGTAATAGGCCGTAAAGGAGGTTTTGCGGTGGTAGAAACTCCGAAAGGCCGCCCGAAGATCTTTTTCGTTGCTGTGGACAACGATCATGGGTTTGAGTTTCCTCGGGTGCATGTCAAGGAGGTTCTGTACGTGCCGGAAAAGGGCGTCGATCTTGGTCTGTACCCTGCGTCGGGGATCGGTCGAGCGTAGATCGTCCCAGTTCATCAGATGATCGATAAAGCTAAGGCGGAGACGGCGGCCCAGGCGGTTGAGGTCGTCCTCTGTTT
>CAYYSS010000367.1:0-3171 GCA_964474325.1 uncultured Nitrospirota bacterium | reverse complement strand
CTACATCGAAAATAAACTCATCAAGCAACAGACGTTCGGGATCCGTGCATTCGGTGAATTCCACGCCCAATACCGTTCCGTTTTCCTCCGCGGCGATGTGCCGCACATAAGCCTCCAACCGCAGGCGATCTTCCCCACCCGGGAGTTCGAGCTCGACAACGGCCTTCTTCTGCATTGTGCCGTCCAGCACAGCCGGGGCGACGCCCTGGAGTTCCATGCGACAGCCTCCCCTGCTGATCTCTCCGACAACGCCGCTTAAAACCTTTCCCGCCAGCTCCGTCCGCGTCCGGATACGGCATATGTAACGCCGGTGGGCCCGGTGGTTCTGAACACGGACCGCATCCGGATAGCCGAGAAAAATCAGTTTCTGAGGGGAAAAGATCGATCCCCGCACCGTTGTCTCAAAGCAGTAGACACGGCCTTGCCGGTGATAACGGACCAAAACGCCCTTACCCTTTTCGAACATCGACGCCACGTTGCCCATGGTGTGTATTTCAGGCATCTTGACGATGATGTAATGCCCCGCTTCATACCCGATCAGGGGGACCTTGAGCCGCATCTTGACCTTCTTCATAAGAACGTGGAACACCGTCCCCAACTCAGCCTCGAAGGGCCGTTGATCACCCCCTGGAACACGCAGCCCCGTCACCGTGTTTCTCTCTATTCCTTCCGCTCCCCGCACTACGTAATAACCCGGTAGAGATGATACGCACAATCGGGGCCTACGATGCCCACTGCGGCCGACCTCGACAGCGAAAGGCGTCTCGTCAGGATAAGCCGACGGTACGTATGGAGCTTTCGCATGTTTTCGGCCCGGTCTCTGCGGGTTCCGGCGCCCGGCGTCGGCCCCGTGACATTCTCCGATCCATTTCTCCGACCGTCCATGATATACATCTACGTACCCTCCGGTAGCGCGGGACGAACTTTCAGCACCTGCTCCTTGCGCACCAGGACCGAGCCGGGCGCCGCGCCTCGCGGTTTCGAGACGTACCGGGCCCGGGTAGCGGTCACCGGCGTCAGCCCGCCTCGCCGCCCCTTGCTGTGGTACGCGGCGATTGCCGCCGCTCGCTTCAACGTCTCCCGATCGGGATCTCCCTTCGTCCCTGTCCGGAGGATAACGTGACTCCCGGGCATACCGCGCACATGGAACCACCAGTCGTTGGGTTTCGCGAGAACCATGCTGAGCCGATCGTTGTCCGCGGAGGTCCTTCCGGCCAGCACGATCCACCCGCCGGGAAGTTCATATTCGTAAAGTCGCGGACTTGAAGCGGTTTCGTGATACCGTCCGTTTTCCATATTCATCATGGTGGCCTATTCATAGGACCTCGGTCAACTTTCTACCGGACCCACCTTGACAAAAGGGTACCGCCGCCGGTTTGATATTATGTTTTACAAGATCGTCCGCTCGACCAGGGAGAAGAAACCTATGTACGCAACCAATGAATTCAAGAAAGGCATCAAGATCGAACTCGACGGAGAGCCGTACGTCATGGTGGACAACGAGTTCGTAAAACCCGGGAAAGGCCAGGCGTTCAACCGGGTGCGCCTGAAAAACCTGAACACCGGCCGGGTCGTGGACAAGACCTACAAATCCGGAGAGAAGGTTAAAAAGGCCGACGTTATGGAAGTGGACATGCAGTATCTCTACAGCCAGGGCGACGATTACGTTTTCATGAACACCGAGACGTACGAGCAGGTCAACGTCCCCCGGGAACGGCTGGGGGAGTCCTGGAAATTCCTCGTGGAAAACGAAGTCTGCTCCGTTGTCTTTCACAACAACCTTCCGATCACCGTTGATCTGCCGAACTTCGTCGTTCTCGAGGTCACCGAGTGCGAACCCGGTGTCCGGGGCGATACCGCTACGGGGGCTACGAAACCGGCAACCATTGCTACCGGCGCTACCGTGAACGTCCCGCTTTTTATCGAACAGGGCGACCGGCTCAAGATCGATACCAGGACCGGAGAATACGTGGAGCGGGCCAAGGACTGACCCCTGGTCGATGGCCGAGGAAACACCCCCGTCCTATCCGGTTTTTCGGGGATCCCGCACGCCCCTCGCCACGGCCTGCGCCCTCTCCGGCGCCACACTCCCCAAAGCGGCCTTGGAGCCGCAACCAAAGGGTCGGCACGTATACCAACACGAAAACTTCTCTGCAAACTGCAAAGTCGGTTCGGCCCTTCGTCGAGAAGACCCGACGCGGGAAGGTGCGGATAAAGAAACGAACGGCCCCCCCGTGGTGGCGGGTCGGTTTCGTAACGGTACTCTGGAAGATGCAAGCGGCTGGTGTCCCGTCGTCCCCCCACCCGGCGTGGCGGACGGCGACTGGATATCCGGTCGCCTCCTGCCGCCTCTGGACGGTACCCGTTGGCGTTTAAAAGAACCCGTGGTCCACGCCCCCGGCCGATCGTCCGATTCGGAACCTGCCGCCGGCCTGGACGCCTTGCGTTCGACCCTTCAACAGAGGTCGCGGATTATTAACCGGATTCGCAGTTTCTTCGAGGATCTCGGGTTTCTCCATGTGGAGACACCGTGCATTGTTTCCACCCCCGCGGTCGAAGAACACCTCGAGGCCGTAACGGCGGACGACGACTTCCTGGCCACGAGTCCGGAACTGCATCTTAAACGCCTCCTTGCGGCGGGCTACGAAAAGATCTACGAGATAACGCCGGCGTTTCGCGCGGAGGAGCGCGGCAGACTTCACCGCCGGGAATTCACGATCCTCGAGTGGTACCGCGCCTGGTCAGGACTCGATACCCTGAAACACGACTGCGAAGAACTCGTAACGGCCCTCTGCACCCTTATAGGGCGCCCCGCTCCGGCACGGCCGTTCAAGACGGTCTCGTACCGGGAACTCTTCAAGCGCCTGACAGATATCGACCCGGCCCGGGCCGCGTCACCGGACGGCGCGGCATACGTTCGGGCCGCCGCCCGTCGCATCGGCCTATCAACGGCGGACAACGAGGGAATTGAAGAAATTCTCGAACGTGTCTTTGTCCACGCGGTCGAACCCCGTCTGCGGGACGAGGGAGCGGTTTTTCTTGAAGACTTCCCCGCCTGGTCCTCCGCTCTTGCCCGCATACGCGACAGCGAGGATTACCCGACCGCCGTCCGCTTTGAACTTTATCTCGACGGGATAGAGATGGCCAACGCCTACGACGAACTCAACGACC
>CAYYSS010000366.1:0-3175 GCA_964474325.1 uncultured Nitrospirota bacterium | reverse complement strand
CCACGGCCCGGACGGAGGACCCCGCGATCACCGTCATTGACGGCGGGGGAACGGGCATCGCCGTTTACGTCTCCGGGGCGATCGTTATCGATCTCACGGTGGAGAATCTCACCGTGCGGAACTCCGGAACCGAAGTGGTCACAAGCCCTTTTTGTAATTTTTCTCCGTGTCGCGATGGCGCGGGAATTTACGTCTCGCCCACGGAGGGGAGCAACGTAACCCTCCGGGTGAACCAATGCCGGATCGAGGATTCGGCGGCGGATATCACGAGCGGTATCGTGGTCGCGGGGACGAAGAACACGTCACCCACCACGTTGCACGTGTACATAGACGGCCTTGATATTACACTGAGCGGCTCCGCTCACTATGCCGGCCTGGCGTTCGGAATAAACGGCAGCGGGTCGAGCCTCGTTGCGAACGTCAGGAACGTGCGTGTTACGGGCGGCGTGTGGGGGGTCTACGGGCAGTCGGTATCACAGGCGCTCCTCCAGGCGGTGCTCGACGGAGGCGAGATCAGGCAGGCGGCAACGGGGCTGTACGGCACCTCCTGGGGATCGGCCACGGCAAGCTGGGCGATTTCGAATCTCATGCTCCTCGGGGCCGCCGAGGACGGTGTCTATTTCCTGGCGCAGGACGGATATATCTCGGCCGGCATGGTGAACAATACCGTGGCCGACAGCGGACGGTACGGGGTCTATCTCCATACCGCGCCGCTTGACGGCACAGTGGATCCGACCCTGGTGGATCTTTCCCTGAGAAACGGCATCGTGTGGGGAAGCGGAACGAAGGACGTCTATCTCTTCGAGGACGACGCCGTCGAAGACGGGGAAACATGGGTCAAAGCGTCCGATTCGATCATCGGAACGATTGACTCCTACCTCGGCGGCCCTTATACCGACGAGGGCGGGGTTATCAGCGACGACCCCCTCTTTATCGACGCCCCGGGGGGCGACTATCACATCACCTTTCTTTCGCCGGCCTACGGCTCCGCTTCGTGCGACCGCCCTGCGGGAACGCGCATCGCCCCGACCGCGGACTTCGAAGGCGATCCCCGTCCGAATTTCGGGTTGAAAACCGAATGCGACATGGGGGCCGACGAGTACGCCGGTTTTGAGGCCGGGTTCGAACTGTATTACCAGGCCTACGATTTCGGTGCCTACGGGGTGAACTACGGGAGCCCTTCCTGGCCCCTCCGTTTGCTCAATACCGGTGCTTCCCCGGTGAACGTAACGGGGATGTCGTTTGCCGGCGGAACCCATTTCGTCGCGGATCCCGGCGGGATAACCACCTGTCCCGAGCCGCCGTTTACCCTTGCGGCCGGGGGGAATTGCAGTGTGGGGATTTCAATGTGGCCGAAGTCGGCGGGCCCGTTGTCGGACACGTTCACGGCAACGTCGAACGACCCGAAGGCCCTGTCGGTTCCGATCGCACTTACCGGAACCGGGATCGACGGGCATCCGGTGACGGTATCCTACGGCGGCAACGGGACCGGGAACGTAAGCGCGGATCCGCCCGGAACGTACTGTTCGTTGGGAAACTGCACGTGGACCTTCCCGACCGGGACCACGCCGACGCTCGACGCGACCCCTTTGAGCGGATCCGTGTTCACGGGCTGGGGCGGCGATTGCTCGGGGATGACCTGCGCCCTGGTCATGAACGGGGCGAAGAACGTGACGGCGTTTTTTTCAGAGGACCAGGATAACGACGGGATCCCGGATGCGAGCGACAACTGCGTCTCGACGGTGTGGCCGGTGCGGACGGACCCCGGGAACGGGACCCCGCTCTATTCCAGGCATCCTTGGGACGGGTACGTGGTCTCCCGGGGCGTTAACGACCCGATCAAAATGCACGCGGTGCGTTTTCTCACGCCCATGGCCCCCCTGGACCTGGGAATGGATGTGATCTTCCGGGGCGGGTTTTCGGACTGCGGTTTCACCCTGCAGGACGGCATGACGGAGATCCCCGGACCGGTAGACATCGTGAACGGCTCCGCGGTGTTCGAGCGGGTTATCGTGGGACCGTAACGCCGCGTCAGGGGACAGGAGCCGGAAGTCGGTACCCGGCACTCAGCAAATCTGAGTGCCGGGCGGGATTCCTTTGATTTCCCGTCACTCGCCGCCTCCGCCGTTGTTCTTTCACGATTCACGATTCACCATTCACGTTTCACCGTTTACATATCCATCCGCGGCCCATTCTTTCATCCGGACGTTTCCGCGAAAATCCGCGAGCATACCTACAGCGTTTTGTCGGCATTTGTGCTTACAGGAGACTAAAAAGCGCCGCCCCGGCGCCCGAAACGGAAGATGCGGTTTATCGGACGCCTGTGTTGATCCGGAAAGGTGTGGACGGGAAAACAGGATAAATGCTATCCTTCAGCCCGGACTTCTCATGGTCCTTCCGCTACGGAACCGGCGCGCCTTGTATCGACAGCCCTTTCCTGCCCCTCGCTCCGAACCACTATGAGAAATCCGGGTTAAGCGGTCCCCGGCGGAGAGCTTGGGCGAACGATCGAAGGAGGTATGACACGTGGTAGAGATTACGGAGGCCGCGGAGGCGGCCTTGAAACAGTATTTCGAGCAGAATAATTTCGATATCGACGCTCCGGTGCGGGTGCGGAAGCATACCGGATGCGGGGGGACTTCGCTCGCCCTGGCGTTTGACGACCCGGGCCCCGGGGATAAGACGTTTACGCGCAACGGGATGAACTTCATCGTAGATGAAGGCCTTCTTGGCGAATGCGGCTCGATCAAGATCGATTTTGCGGAGCCCACCCCCGGCGACGGGTGCGGCTGCAGCGGCGGGGGCGGGCTTTCCATTACGTCCGCCAATCCCATTGCGGAAACTACGGGCCCCGGTGGAGGGTGCGGCTGTTCGTCGTCGGGTTCCTGCGGGTCGTAGTATCCAGCCCTGACGCGGACAGGCCGCGTCAGGGGACAGTCGGAAATCAGAAGCCGGAAGTTCGTACCGCCGTTCGGCGGGTCTATTCGGCGGGATTATTCGGCGGGTCCGCTTCGCTTGACCCGCCCTCCGTTTGATTGTCTCTCGCCATTCACGTCTCAGCGGGCTGCGCAGTCCGTCTCCCGTCTTACCCCTATTGTTGCAGAAAAATTGCCGCGAAAAGGGCCGGCGGGATCAAAAAAATACGCACGGCCACTACTTTTCCTGAAACGGCGAA
>CAYYSS010000365.1:0-3180 GCA_964474325.1 uncultured Nitrospirota bacterium | reverse complement strand
CGTTATTATCGGTTGAAACAGCGCCGGGGCGCAGGTCTGTGTGATGTTGCAGGAAATCACCTTTCGTGGCGTTTACCATACCGTGTCCGGACCCTGCCGCCGTTTCAGGACTGTTGTGGCCGTGCGTATTTTTTTGATCCCACCGGCCCCTATTCCGGGAAATTTCTGCAACGTCAGGGTGAACTCTTGCGCGGCGACCGTGTAAAATAGTCGTGCGATGAAAACGTTGGGAACGCTGAGCTATGGTCGTTTGGTTGCGGCTTTTGTTGTGTTCACGGCCGTACTCGTCGGTGTCGTCGCCGTATCCAGGTCGACGGAACGCGGGGATGAGACCCCGTCGACGGTACCCGCCGGTGTCCGTTGCCACGAGTGCGGAATGAACTGTTCCGTCGATTCCCGGTTTACCGCGCAGGCGAAAACATCTGAAAATACGTATTTTTTCTGTGATATAGGCGACCTCCTTCATGCGTTCCCGGGCCTCTCCGGTTCGCCGGCCGTATTTGTCCGGGATTATCCTTCAGGGGCATGGATTCGGGCCGAACAGGCCTGGTATGTGGAGAATCCCACGGCTTTCAAAACACCCATGTCCTGGGCGATTGCGGCGTTTAAGGACCGCGGCTCCGCCGCGGCGTACGGACCGCCGAAGGGCTTTCGGGATGCCCTCAAGATAGCGCGATGAACGACACTGCCCGAAAGACGCCGCGGGGCGCCGGTATTGCTATTGCCCTGACAGGTGTTCTTACGGTACTCACGCCCCGCTATATCCTGCCGGTCTGCGAGTTCGTGGGCCGTCCCGTTATGCATTGTTCGGAGACCGCCCGGTGGGAGATGGCGCTTGGCGCGGCGATCGTCTGCGCGGGCGCTGCGCTTATCGCCGTCGGACGGCCCCTGGCGCGCGCGGCCATCGGACTGTTGGTCGTTGTCGGCGGCGGGATGGTAGTCGGACTGCCGGAAGTTATCGGTTATTGTGCGAGTCCCCGCATGCCGTGTCACTACGGAGCGATACCCGCCATGAGGATACTGGGCGTTGTTACCGCGATTATCGGAACAGGCGTTATACTGAAAGGGTTCAAGCGGCGGTCGGGTTAACAGGGCGTTGAAAAGGAGTCCCGCCGGAGAAACCCTCGTACGCGCGAAAGCGGGCGGACGGGAAAGCCGGAGGAACTCACGGATTCCCGTTTTCGCGGGATGACGAAAACAGAGTCGGACAGGGTTTTTCAACAACAGGTTGGCACGGGGCTCGAACTCGGCGAAGGAGGGGGTATCGTTGCGACGGATCTGTCTTCTTAATCAGAAGGGCGGTGTCGGGAAGACAACGAGTACGATAAATCTCGGTGCGGCCCTCGCACGGCTTGGTAGAACGGTTCTCCTGGTGGACCTCGACCCCCAGGCTCATCTTTCCGTAAGTCTCGGAATTCCCGTGGAGAACCTTCGGCACACCGTGGGGGACCTGCTCCTGCAAAAAGGCAATATCTGGAGGACCGTCGTACGCCGGGGCGCGATGGACATTCTCCCATCCTCAGTTAATCTTGCCGGTATCGAGATCGAACTGGCGTCGGTACGCCGGAGGGAACTCCGGCTCAGGGAACTCTTCGAACAGATTCCGGATGCCTACGATTTCATCCTCATAGACTGTCCGCCTTCGCTTGGCCTTCTGGGGGTTAATGCACTGGCGGCCGTTCAGGAGGTCTTTGTTCCGGTCCAGGCCGAATTTCTGGCCCTGCAGTCCCTTTCGCGAGTGGTCCAGGCGGCGACGGCTCTCCGGAAGCGCCTGAATCCCCAGCTGCGGATAACCGGTATTCTGGCCACCCGGGTGGACGGCCGGCGGCGGCTTAACACCGAGGCCCGGGAAAAGATCCGGGAGCATTTCGGGCGGGTGATGTTTCGTACGTGTATTCGGGAGAATATCGCTCTCGCGGAGGCACCGGGGCATGGCAAAACGATTTTTGAGTACCGACCCTCCAGTTACGGAGCGGAAGATTATATGAAATTGGCCCGCGAAGTAGTGCGACGAGGAGAACGATGGCTGACAAGTCGAAAATAGGTGTAGACCCGCTTTGGTGGATTGATGAGACCGGAGGGGCGAAAAGAAAGAAAACCGCCCGCGCCGGGAAAGGCCGCGCCGCTAAGCCCGATACGGGATGGGTGCAGACGGTGGTCGAAATCCGGCCGGAGTATTTGACGAGGCTCGAATCGGCCGCAGAGAAAAAAGGTGTGCCCCTCCGCAAAATGCTCGACGGGATACTAGCGGAAGTTTTCGCCAAAAAGACGAAAACCACGTCCGGAAAATCCCGGCGCTGAAAAAGTCCCGGACACGCGCAGACAGAGCAGGGTTCTTTCCGTGAGTATCCGGCAGGCCAGCGAGTTCGCCGAGGAGACCTCGCTCCACCCCGCGGCGGCCCGCAGCAGGCTTACCTTGGGCCGGGCCCGGCCCGAGCGCGAATGCGATATCCGCACGGCCTACCAGCGGGATCGGGACCGTATACTGCACTGCAAGGCTTTCCGCCGCCTCAAGGATAAAACCCAGGTCTTCCTGGCGCCCCGGGGCGACCATTACCGCACCCGCCTGACCCACACCCTGGAAGTCTCCCAGATCGCACGGACGGTGGCCCGCGCTCTCGGGTTGAACGAAGACCTGACGGAGGCGATAGCCCTGGGACACGATCTTGGACATCCGCCCTTCGGCCACGCGGGCGAAGAGGCCCTGGCGGAGGTCCACGAAGGAGGGTTTCACCATAGCGTTCAGAGTCTGCGCGTGGTCGATGTCCTTGAGAAAGACGGAAAAGGGCTTAATCTGACCCTGGAAGTCCGCCGGGGTATCCTGATGCACTCCAAAGGGAGAGGCTCGATCGCTCTGCCCGCGCCCGATCCCGCTAAAGGGGATACCCTGGAGGCCCAGGTCGTCCGTTTCGCGGATATTATCGCCTACGTCAACCACGACACGGACGATGCCGTGCGTGCCGGCGTCATACGGCGCAACGACGTGCCTGCGGAAGTCACGCTGCTCTTCGGACAGCGTCACGCCCAACGGATCGACCGCATGGTCCGAAATCTCGTCTCTGCGTCACTCGAAACCATGCCCCGCATATCCATGAGCAGAGAGGCGCTTGAAGGGCTGGCCATCCTGCGGGATTTTCTCGACCGGCGGGTTTACACGAGTGCCGAGGTAGAAGATGAATT
>CAYYSS010000364.1:0-3181 GCA_964474325.1 uncultured Nitrospirota bacterium | reverse complement strand
TATTTTTTTGATCCCGCCGGCCCCTTCTCCAAGAATCTTTTGCAACGTTAAGGTAAACCTAACGCGGACAAGCCGCTCCAGGGAACGGAAGCCGGAGGTCAGACGGGAGACCGAAGAAGGAAGACGTTGTACCATACTTCTCACGTCTTCCCTCTCCCTTCCGAAAGCCATTCACCATCCACCGTCTTTATAACAATTCATCCACGGATTGACGCGGATGAAGAACGGGGAAAGAAACGGAAAACGGCTTTCTTCTGCCACGAATAAACACGAATGTACCCGAAAGGAGCCGGGGCGTCCGCCAAGACGGCCCCCCTGCGAACCTGCGGGACCCGTCACGTCCCCGATACGGCGGCCAGAAGCACCCGCGCAAGCGTGTTGATTCCTTCCCCCGTCTTCGCCGATACCACGATGCGTTCGGAACCCTTCGGCGGGGGGCCGAAGGATTGTATGGCCTTGTGCCGCTTCGATCGCTTTACCTTATCGGCTTTGGTCAGAACCTCGACCACGGGGACACCGAACTCCGCAAGCCACTCCGCAACCCGCGTATCCACGTCCTGGGGGCCTACAACCAAGTCCCGGAGAAGTACGACGAGCCGGAGCGTCGGGCGGCCCTTCAGATATTTCTCGATAGTCGCCGACCATTGCTTGCGTTCGGCTTTCGACACCCGGGCATAACCGTAGCCGGGCAGGTCCACCAGGTGATACCGGTTCTCAATCCGGTAAAAATGGAGTGCCCGGGTTTTTCCCGGAGTGGCACTGACCCGCGCCAGGTTCTTTCGCCCGAGCAGTTTATTGATGACGGATGATTTACCCACGTTCGAACGCCCCACCACGGCTACTTCCGGCAGAGAGGCCGCCGGACAGATATCGATTGCCGGCGCCGAACCCAGGTATTCAATATTAGACGGTTTCATTTCTCTTCTCGTAGACGACCGGGTATCCCGCCGGGGGCGAAAAACCCGATGGTGCTATCATAATGCAAACGCAAGAAATGGATGCTACAGTTCGATGACACCCCGATTCACCGCAGTCCGCCGGCGCCGTCCGCGACGGGCGCCCGAAGGCGTACGACCCACGTCCGCGAAGGTCCGGGAGGCCGTTTTCAATATTCTGCGCGACAGGATCGTGGGTGCGTCGTTTCTCGAGCTGTACGCCGGTACGGGCCTGGTGGGAAGCGATGCCCGGGACCGGGGAGCCGCACGGGTCGTGTGGGTCGATCGGAATACGTCCTTTCTCGAGGACCGGGTCCGGCGGGAACATCCCGACGGCGTTCCGGACGGGTTTCTGATCGTCCGCAGCGACGTCCACAGCTTCCTCCGCGGTAAGCCGCAGCCCTTTGATCTGATTTTCGCGGATCCGCCGTACCATACCGGGGAGTTGGAGCGACTGATGGAATCCGTCTCTGCGCATCCTCCCTGGGGCCAAACTTCGCTCTTCATTCTGGAACATAAACGGGGGTTCCGCCCCCCGGAACACCTGGCGGACAAGATCCTGCGCCGCACATATACCTACGGTGATACGAACCTGAGTCTTTTTTCGGCTGATCCCGCCTCGCCGGGGACGTGCACCGGACATAAGGGGAGGCATCCATGAGTACACGGGCAATCGTACCCGGCACCTTCGATCCCATCACCAACGGCCATATCGACCTGGTCGTTCGCAGTCTCCGTATTTTCGACACGGTCACGCTGGCCGTCGCGACAAACCCCAAAAAGAGCCCCCTATTCTCCCTCGATCAACGGATTTCGCTTGCACAACAGTCTCTGGCCGGCCTCGAGGGGGTACGCGTCGAGTCGTTTGAAGGGCTCGTGGTCCGCTACGCCAAAAACAGTGATGCGATAGCACTCGTAAGGGGTCTCCGGGCTATTTCGGATTTCGAGTACGAACTCCAGATGGCCCTTATGAACCGTCGGATCGACAGTGACGTAGAGACCGTTTTTCTTATGCCGAATGAAGACTACTCCTTTCTTACCTCTACAATCGTCAAGGAAATCGCCTCCCTGGGCGGTCCGGTTACGGCCCTGGTGCCGCCGGCGGTGGAAGACGCCCTTAGAGAAGTCTTCGGATCTTGACAGCCGGCGTACCGTTCCGCTACCTTATAGGGCTTTCGCCCAGATAGCTCAGTCGGTAGAGCAGAGGACTGAAAATCCTCGTGTCGGCAGTTCGATTCTGTCTCTGGGCACCACGAAAAACCGATCCCCCGCGCGTACGTGCGGGGGATCGTTTTGTTCATGGCACGGTTGCACGCCTGCGGGCGAAAAGCCTGCCGGACAGTCGTCTCCACTGCTGTCCGCCGATGAACGCTATCGTGTATACTGGAAATAGGTTTTCCGGTCCCCCTGCGGCCCCCGTGCGGCATGTCGGGCGGAGCCGGGAACGTGGTGGCGGGTACCGCAATGGCATGGGTTAAATCAAGAAGATTTCCTCGATTTCAGGTGGGCAACGTCGCCCTGGTGACAATCGATACCCGGACCGTCAAGGCGGGACGAATCAAGGACATCAGCCGCGGCGGCCTCGCCTTCGAGTACTTTGAATGGAAATCCGACACGACCGCACCGTCGCGCGGCCAGGCCGTCAGGGCCGACATAATTCTGCACGACGGCACGTTCTTTCTTCTCGAACTTCCCTGCAATGTGATCTACGACAAAATCGTCGCGGACCCGGTTGCCCGGGGCAGGGTAGTAAACCGGCGCTGTGGTCTTAAATTCGGCTCGTTTTCCCGCCAGCAGGACGGTTCCCTGGCCACGTTCCTCGACCAGCACGCCGTGCCCCTTTCGACACTATCCCCGGATCCCGTGGAACAACGGGAGCCCTGATACGGCGCCCATTCCTTTTTATTGACAACGAACGATTCTTTCTGATAGATTTATCCGCTGTGGTGATGGTTCCGGAAGGACTCCGGCTCCGGCCACGATAGTTCGAGTTACCACCCTCGGGTAGTCCCGCGGTTCGCGGGATCGGCAGAGTCCGCCTCAGGCGGATTAACCACTTAGTCGGCCACCCGGGGAATAAATAAGAGTTACCATTCCCGGGTAGCTCAGTTGGCAGAGCGGGTGGCTGTTAACCACTTTGTCGGGGGTTCAAGTCCCTCCCCGGGAGCCAGATTTCAATCCGCTAATTTCAGCGGTTCTTAGTTAACGCAGAACCCCGACGGGTAACCCCCTCGGGGTTTTGTCGT
>CAYYSS010000363.1:0-3203 GCA_964474325.1 uncultured Nitrospirota bacterium | reverse complement strand
GAGGTCCACCACGTGGATACCCGCCCGGGTCTGTTCCACCGGTCGATCCAGGAGTCGGATAAGCCCGAGGGCCGTCTCCCGTTCGTCGTCGTCTCCCCCTACGAGAAGGACTGCATTGGCCCGGAGGTCCGGAAATACCGCCAGAGAAGAGACGCCATCGGCCGTGGGTGTTTTCTTTCCCCGCAGCCGCGAGGGTGCCGGCCGGGTGACGGCCCGGCCGAGCAGATCCACCACGTCCTGGACGTCCGCGTGTTCGAGCACGACCCGCGAGGTCTCCGGAGGCGGTGTCGCCCGGTCGATTAACTTGAGCAGTCGTCCCACCTTTTCCACGTTTGCCGCCGAGTCCACGACGAGAACGAGGTTCCCCGCAGGGAACGAGGAGATGTGTCCGGTCTTGGCAACCAGGGGCTGAACGAAGACGAAGGCGTCTTTTGATGTGATATGACTGAGGTGAAAGATCCGGGCGATGTGACTTTCGTCTCCCGTTCCGGCCTCTTCGCCGGTGAAAATATCGGTCCCGGCCTGTTTCGCTTCCGCGGCCGGGACGATCTTCACGGCGTTTACCCCAGCCGGTATAACGGTATAACCTTTGAGTTCGAGAATCGCGGTGAACAGGGCGTAGGCCTGCTCGGCGTCGATGGGTTCCGGCGCGAGAATCGTCACTTTGCCCCGTACCCGTTCGTCGAATATGAAGTTGCGGCCGGTGACTTCGCTGATAAATTTCACAACCACGGGAACGTCCACGTCGACGAACTGAAACGTAACCGGCGAGGTCTTCACGGCGGCCCCGGCCGGTCCCCCGCTAAGAAGGGTCGTTATAAGGGCTATGCCCGCTATCCATGTCTGTCCCCTCGTCATTCGGAGGATCTCCTTTCGCACAAATGTTCTTCCGGCCTTTTTCCGCCGCATCAGCCTTCCAATGGCGGAAAACCCCGGGCCGCGGGGAATCGCTCAGCGACCCCGCCCCCTTCCGTGTGGAATGTATGCACCATCGCGGTTGATCTATACCGTCAATCTATATGGTAGAGGATCGTACGGTTATCGCCGCCCCGTATGATCTCCAGGCGGACGCGGCTGAGCCCGCGGAGGGCGCCGAATGCCTGAAGGGCGGAGTCGGGGCTTTCGAGCGCCAGTTCATTAACTTTGAGGAGTATATCGCCGTTTTTCAGGCCGAGGGCGTCGTAAATCCCCCCCTGTTTGAGTTCCCGGACAACAAAACCCTTCTGTTCTCCGTCTACCACATAGGGGAGAAGCCGTGCCTCGGTCATAATCTGCTCCGGGTTCCGCAAGGCCTCCTTTATACTCTCCTTGCTCAGGCGGTATGTGCTTTCGTCCACCCGACGTACCGGTGTCCGCGCCCGTTGCCGGGGTCGCGAACGTGTCCGAAATCGCCGCCCCCTGTCCGTCCCGGTCCGGGCGGGGATGTCGCGAACTTCGTAGACCGTCCGGCTCTGCCCCGTAACGACCGTGGCGCGTCCCGGCCGGATGTCGACCACGGTTGCACCCCCGTCGAGTTGCTCCCCTTCCCGAACCAGGCTCTGCCGAACCCGCGGTTTGGATCCCTGCTCGAAGATGGCATAGCGGTACCCGTTTTCTTTCACGATGGTCCCCGCAAGGGAGAGCGGTTCACCGGCGCCGGACGCCCGGGTGGAACCGGACGGTTCGGTCCCCGTAACACCCAACGGGCGGAGAGGATCCGCGGGTGCGGTGCCGAAGGGATTGTTCTGCGGGATATCCGCATATGCCATGAGTCCCTGTCCCGAGAGGCCACTGTCGGGAGTCGAAGACTCGCGAGTATGGTCCGGGGTCGCGATATCTCCGGAGTCGCCGGGTACGGTACCCGGCTGGAGGATGTATGCGCTCAGGACACGAAGAAAGAAGACGAACGCCAGGACCGCACACAGGGCCGCGACCCACGCAGCAGTCCGCCAGAGCCGTGCCGGATCTCTCAGCGCACCGTTTCCGCCGGGGCGGGAATGTTCTATGGAAAGCTAGGCCATGTAACCGGTCAATCTGCCGGCCCGCAGACGGGTGCGTGTATCGCCCGAAACGGGGCCGTCCCCCCTGGCACGGGCCTTCGGAACAACGCCGGGCCGCAGGTTAAGACTACCAGGAAATTTGCTTATGATTCAACGAAAAAGGGATTTTTCGGATAATTCCTTGACGGCCCACGGACAAAAAAGGTATGACATACAAATGCGAAAACTTCAGACGATTTCCCTGTTTATTGTCACACTCTGTCTCCTCGTGTCCTGCGCGACCCCGGGCGCCGAGTTTGAAAAACCCGTGCAGGAACTCTACGACAAGGGTGTCGCGGCTCTTCAGGCGGGCGAGTATGAGGACGCGCGCAAGTTCTTTCAGGCCGTAAAGGCCCGGGATGCCAAAAAGACGCTCTATCCCCATGCCCTGATCGGGGTAGCCGACGCCTATTATGATGAACGGCGGTACGAAGAGGCCGCGGTGGAATATCAGGCTTTCCTCAAACTCCACCAGTATCATGCACGGGCTCCCTATGCGCAGTACCGGCTTGCGCTGAGCCACCTGAATCAGGTTGAGGGTGTTGACCGGGGGTTCGGCAACGTGCGGGAGGCGCGGAAGGAGTTTGTGCGTCTGCTTGATCGGTATCCGCGCAACGAATACCGGGAAATCGCGGAGATCAAGATCAAGCAATGTGACGACCTCCTGGCCGAATACGAGTATTATGTGGGGAAGTTTTATCTCCGCAAGGAGTCATATGCGGCCGCCGTCAGGCGTTTCGAAGGAATCCTTTCGACGTATCCGAAGGCGGCGATTCTTCCCAAGGCCCTGGCCGGGCTGGGGGTCGGTTACCGGAAACTCGGCAAGGACGACAAGGCCCGGGAGGTTCTGGCCCGCCTGGTAAACGAGTTTCCCATGAGTTCCCAGGCGGCCGAGGCGGCAAAGATCCTCAAGCCCGAAGAGTGAAGTGAAGTACTATCCCGCCTTCCTCGACCTCCGCGGCCGGCCCGTGACCGTCGTGGGCGGCGGGCGTGTCGCGGAGCGGAAGGTGCGAAGTCTTCTCCAGGCCGGTGCTGCGGTGACCGTGGTGAGTCCGACTCTCGTTCGAGGCCTTCGCGGGCTCGAAGCGGGGGGGAAGATTCGGTGGCGGTCCCGGGCTTACCGCAGAGGAGACCTGAAAGGGTGTATCCTTGCATTTGCCGCAACGGACGACCCCGAAGTCAACG
>CAYYSS010000362.1:0-3206 GCA_964474325.1 uncultured Nitrospirota bacterium | reverse complement strand
TGTGTTCCATGTCGAGATTGACGAAGGCCCCCCGGTCGCGGGCTTTCCGGAAAATCGGCCTGAGGCGGTCCTTGAGTCCCCGGAGGCTTTCGTCGAAATCCTCGGGTCGCACGCGCGGAAGAAGCGCGCTCAGCTTGACCGACACGTTCGCCGGGGGAAACAGTGCCGGGTCCCGGCCGGCAAACACCGCGCGGCCTTCAGGCCATGCGGGGAGTTCTTCCGCGGCTGTTTCGACCAGGTCTTCGTACTGTTTCCTGAACCCCGCGGCCTCTTTTTCCGAAACGGCCGTCTCGCCCAGGATATCCATGGTAAACGTGCGGCCCTCGGTAAGAATTCTCTTCAGATTATTCCGGGCCGACGCGAAGTCCCGACCCAGAATGAAATTTCCGGCAAACGTCCCGATTTCGTGCCGGAGGACCGGTGCCGTAAGCCCCGCCGTGAGATCCGACGAAACTCCGGCGAGAAACGTACGAATGAGCCCCGGGAACCGGCGTTTTTCCGCGAGGAAATATTCCCGGACGTGGCCGGTTACGAGGGTGTTTGTGGTAAGACTCGGAAAGACGTCGATAAAGCGGAAGAGTTCGACCTTGAGTTCGGGTCTTTCGAGGATATGTTCCAGAATACGTCCCGCCCACCACGACCGGTTGAAGATGCGCGGTTTTTCCGCCTGCATGAGGGCAAAGATCTCTTCTCCCCGGGTCCGTATCTTTTCTTCCCGGGATGCAGTCACGGCAAACGGGGTGTGGCCGTAACGACCCGCACGGCATATCCTTCCCCGGCGAGTTGGCGTGCCCGGGTGTAGGCGTCGAAACGGTTTTCGTATCGTCCGATACGCACCCGGTAAAACGTCCGGCCGTCGACCACGGCTTCCTCCAGGTAGACCCCGGGGTAGGTGAGGGCAAGGCCTGTTTTCAGACGTTCGGCATTTCCCTTGTCGGCGAAGGCCCCCACCTGTACCGTGAGGGTCCCCGGCGTTTCAGGAATGTCACGGTACCGGATCCGCCGTATATACCGTTTATCCCGCCCGAGGACGGTTATGCGGACCCGTCCGGTGCCGTCGCTGAGGAGGCCCACGGCCCGGGCCGCGGCCCGGGAAAGGTCCAGGGAGCGGCCCCGGACGAACGGTCCCCGGTCGTTTACAACGACCTCCGTCGAGCGGCCCGTCTTGAGGTACGTCACCCGCAATCGGGTGCCGAACGGTAATTCCTTGTGGGCCGCGGTAAATCCCTCCATGTCGTAGCGTTCACCCGATGCCGTCTGTTTGCCGTGAAACTTGGGGCCGTACCAGGACGCGACGACCACTTCGGTTCGGCCCGGTGCGGCGGCCTCGGCCGGCGGCCGCACCGCCGGCCGGCGTCCGCACCCCCCGGCGAAAAGCAGCGCCAGGACAAACACGGCGGCGACGGCCCCCCCGTGACGGCTCCGCCTCATGTTTCGCATATCCGGAACGTAAACCCTCCGTTTTGCCAGCGGCGGGAGACGCGAAGTCCGTCGAGGTCCGGATACGCCCCGGGGAGATCGATGTTGGCATCGATATCGCTCATGATGAGTTCAATCGCGGGGGCATCGACCCGGCGGCGACCCATGACCCGGCAGATGTCAAGAGCCGTTCCGGAAAACGACCGTTGGGTTTGAAGCCATTGAACGACCTCGGCCGAAAGCCGGTTATGGCCGTCGGCCGATAGTTTTCCGTCCTGGACCCCCGGCTGATCGAAGGGGTTGATGTTCCACATGCCGCCGAGGAGTGCTACGACCCGTTCCTCCAGGGCCACGAGCATGCCCAGGTTGAATGGATCGGGCCGCTCGAGCTGAATGGAAAGGTATTCCCGGCCGTTTTTCCGGAGGGCCTGCTGGGTGCCGACGACGAAGGCCTGCAGCTGGCGCCCCATGCTGCCCGCACGGGTATTTTCAATATCCCGGCTCCTTTTCCTGAAGTGGACGAAGTGGACAAAGGCGTCCCTGACGCCTTTCTGGACCTGTTGCATGAACGCGTGCTGTTCCCCCGTACCTACGCCTCCGAAGATCGTAAGCCCCGTTGGCGGAATATTCCGCGTATCCGCCCGGTTGCGGTCCTTGCCCAGGGATTCCATGAACAGTTGCTGGAAATAATGGGCCACTTCCTTCGTTGCGTCGGCGTACCCGAGGAGGATCTGGTTCGTGCGGCCGAGGCGTTCCAGGGCGTCGTGAATCAGCAGGGCGATCCGCAGGGCGGGGTTGGACCACGGATCCCGGCGCCGGGTGAGTCGGTCCATATGGGACTGGCCCCGGAGAAAGGCCTCGAAATCAATGCCCCCGAACGCGGCCGGTACCATGCCCACCGCCGAACCCACCGACGTCCGCCCCCCGGTTTCGTTGTTCATGTGGTAGATGTGGAGAAACCTCTTTCGGCGGGCAAAGTCGTCAAAGGGTGAACCGGGGGTCGTGACGGCGATATTGTGACGGCCCGGGTTCAGCCCCTGTTTCCGGAGAAGTTCGTTAAAGGCCTCCATATTCCCGGCGGTCTCCGCGGTCCCCCCGGATTTCGAGATGTTGACCATGATGGTCCGGGAAAGATCCAGTCCGTCGATTATCCGGAAAAAACTCTCGGGATCCGTGTTTGATACGAAATGCATGGTAAGGGGAAGGCGCCCCCCGCTGTTGTAATCAACGCCGTGTTCGGCGATCAACAGCATAAGCGGACCGAGAAACGAACCGCCGATTCCGTTCATGATAACGTCGGCATAGGGTTTTCCCGACGGGGCCGTCTTCGTACCGCTCCGTATGGCCTCCACGTCCCGGCGGATCCGCCGCCAGAGGCGGAGAGACTTTAACAGTCCCGGGCCTTTGCGGAGGTTGAAGTGGTCTACCCGGCGTTTTTCGGATACATTCACGATGCGGCCGGCTTCCACGGCCCGAACGAAATCCAATGCCGCCTTCACCCGTCTCCGGTGCCGGGTGAGGGCTGCGGCATAATCGAACCCCGCCGCCCCGGAACAGTCGAGAAGAAAGTTCGAGTCCGGGTCAAAGAACCGGCCGGTACTGAAGAATCGTTCGGTATGTTCCCGTTCATTCATAGGCTGCGACCTCCTCGTTTCCATTCACTATAGCAGGACGGGGAGGGAGGGGAAAAAGGCGCTGAGGCACTGACGCGCCGAGGCACGAAGTCTTACCGCTAACGTTGCAGAAATTTCCCGGAAAAGGGGCCGGTGGAATCAAGAAAATACGCA
>CAYYSS010000361.1:0-3206 GCA_964474325.1 uncultured Nitrospirota bacterium | reverse complement strand
AAAGTCGGATCGACCCTTCGTCGAGAAGACCCGACTCGGGAAGTTGCGGATAAAGGAACTAACGCCGCCGGAACATTTCATTGATGATTACAATACCCCGGCGCACACCCGCGGCCACGGCCTGGGCCGTCTTCAGGTTTGCGCCAAAAGCCTGGACGTCTTTACCGACGCTGAAGTCATCACCCGCAGTCTTGCCGGAAAATTGCCCAAGGAATTCCTTACCGAACGTCCCCGGGGCCTCGTTGTTTTCGAACACGAAGACCGCCTCGACCCCGCCGCGGCCCGAAACAACCACCCCGAGTTCTATCTTTCCCTCCGCACCCCGGGCGTCGATAAACATCATGGCCGCAACCTTCCGGGGCCGGGCCTCCGGCGACTTCCGCACAACCGCGAGATAAATCGACGGTTTGAGATCCTCCTCCGGAAGGGTCTCGCCGAGGACGGCTTCGATCGCCTCTCTCTGCTTAGAGGAAACATAGAGGTTCTTCTGCTCAAACGACTCGGCCGAGGGATACATGGTTTTCAGTTTCTCGGCGGGAAACACCAGATCGTGGGCGGACGCGCCGACCGGGAATAAAACGAAGACCGCCAAGAAAGTTACGGCGAACAGACATTGCTTATAATAACTCTTTGTCAATAGTCTCTCCTTTCCGGTCCCTCGCAACGAAACACCGTGAAAAACCCGCGTTAACATCCTTCTCGGCAACGAACCTGCAACCTTGAGCCCCCCCCCCGGACATTCCCGATCCTTAATCGTTAACGGCAAAGGCAAAGCCCGTGCCAGAATCATATACGCATCGTTTATTCGCAACGTCTCAAGAAGACGACACCGGCAACTCGGGTGTTTGCCTCGCCAACCCTCCATCACTATTGGAAAAATGCCTGTTTCTTCAGCGGCGGCCCCGTCGTACCGTCGGTTGTTTCTCCGAACCGCCCGGTCTCTATCGAGGCATACAAAAGCATCTCCTGCATGAAAACAGACAATGACGTGTAGCAAATCCTTCAGTGCCGCGATTCCCCCTGTGAAGGCCTGCACAGAGAGTATTCACTGACGACACCCTATACTACAACTTTCATAATAAGAGCCATGCACCTCCATGGCATTGTAACCCTATATTTTTTCATTTTTTTCCGGCGATGAAGCCCGCCGATCGTCAGGAAGCTCCTTTCTTTATATGGGGGTCGCCGGAAAAACCGTATAAGGCCGCCGCCGTCCCGGCGGTTCAACCTCCTTCTGGAACAACCGTTGCACTTTTCTTAAAACAACTGGCCATGGGCTGAAATCCGGAACCGGACGGATGCGACGCAAAATCGAGTTCCGCTCCCGTCAGTCCCTTCATGGAATCAAGCCGCATGGGCGAGAACGAAAGGAGTGTGCGCCATGACTACGAGCACTGAAACGCCGGCGGCCGGCGGGAAAGAACGGGAAGGTATCCCCCACGGTCTTCGCCGGCGTTTGACTACTGCTATAAACCTCGCTTTTCTGGCAACCATGGGGATTTTTCTTGCGGCTTCGTATGACGCCGAAAAAGACCTGTACCTCCGTATCGCTTTCGCACATCTGGACGAAAATCTCGGACTCCTTGCCGCCCATTCGTGGGCTACGGACGCCAATCAACGCGAAACACCCGGCATGATCGAGCAGAGGCTTCAAGGGGCCGCCGGCGTCGCACATCGTGTACTGTTTACCAACGATGATTTCGGCATTGTGCAGGCGTCGGACCCCGCGCTTCTCGGCCGTGATGTCCGTGATGTTTACAAGTTGAGCCCCTACGGTAACCGGCCCAACCGCTGGTTTATTGCCTCCGCCGACGGCGTGAAGTGGCTCATCTCTTCCCTGCCGCTCACCGGCAGTCAAGCCAGCGGCAGGGGGCGGCTGTACCTGCTCCGAACCGCCGGCCAGACGGACACCGCCTTCGCCGGCGCATTTCTGCGGGTACACGGGCTTCACATTATCGTAACGCTCATACTGTTTACAGGGCTCCTTTACTACCTCACCAACCGCTATGTCCGGAAACCTATTGAGGCGCTCGCCACGCACATGTCGGCTGTGGAAACAGGCAACTTCCGCTCACCCGTAACGGAACCAGGATCCGGGGGAAATGAATTGGAATGGTTGGGGCGACGATTTACCCGCATGGGAACGAATCTGCGCGATACCGTTACAAAACTCGTTCGCGCTGAAAAATACGCGACCCTCACCATGGTCGTCCTGAGACTCGCGCATGAGTTGGAGGAACCCATTCGTAATCTTGAGCGATATACGGCTTCCCTTGACCGGACCGCGGAAAAGATACCTGCATTAAAGGAAGCGGCGGCTGCTATTCGTGAAGAGAAAACAAAAGTAGTCGCCGTTATTCAACGCCTGAGGGCAATAGAGCCGCCCGGGGAAAACACATCAAGCGCCGAAACTCCGAGGTGAAGCATCGATGGACTATCCTCACCAAGTTGCGAGGGGTTCATCCGCCGCGGGGCAACCCGCGGCGCCGAACCGTCCCAGTGCACCCCGGTCGTGCGTGACCCGGGTCTAGCGATGTCCTCCCCCGTCGATCCTCCGCCGCGCGGGGTCCCTCTCGGTTGGCGCCTCGCCGTCTCCACCGGTGTAATTATCGCCGTCGTCATGGGCACAATCACGTTCGTCCAACAGGTCCGGATGATTCGAAACCAGCAAGAGGCGCGTAAGGAACTTCTCCGGGAATCAATAACTCCCCTTGTTCACGATCTGGCGGCGGCAACGAGCCGTGAAGCAATGTTTGCTCGGATCCGTCGATTCCACCAGGCATACACCGCCGCCGGACACGCGGACCACCATATGGTGCTCCAGGATGACCGCGGCACGGCATTGTTCTCAACCCTGTCCGAACCTTACGCCAACGCGCGGAATGCAATCGAGGCTGCGGTGAGCTTTCGGTCGCCGACAATGCACGCGGGATACGGCACGGTTACCATCCGCGAAGACGCCTCGGATTTACGCGCCTCGATTGCGGATCAATGGCGGGCCTGGCGTCGCCATATGCTGATCACGATCGTATCACTGGTGGCATTCCTGCACCTTGCTATTCGACGGCTTATCACGCGGCCGCTCGAACAGCTTCTCGATGGAATTCAGAAAATGGAAATGGGCTATTGGGGCGATTTCAATATTCCCCGGGGTGTTGTGTTTCAGATTAAATTCCCCGAAAACGGGTCCGATCGTTCAGAATAGT
>CAYYSS010000360.1:0-3228 GCA_964474325.1 uncultured Nitrospirota bacterium | reverse complement strand
ATGCAAAAAAACGAGACTGGGACTTCAATGAACCCCTTTAACACAGAGACACAGCTGAGGGTAAAGGCTCATATGAGCCCTATTGCGGCATTAGGCTCACGCCGGGCTGTCACGACCAACCCCACGGCACCGCACGGCATCCGGACAAGCGGCCGGGTCCTCACTTTCGGCCTGCCTCCTTGCAGATACAGAAACGCACCGCGGGGTCCGCACTCCGAAACGGAATGCGGACCCCGGCAGGCTACGAAGTTATAGACAAACTACTTCTTACTTAGTTGTGTGACAGTCAAGGCAGATCTCACTCTTGAACGTATCGCCCCGCATGAAGTCGATACCCGTGGTCTTGGAATCCGTACCACCCATATGGACGCCATGGCACGTGGCACAGGTCATAAGCAGGTTCGCGCCTTGGAGGGGATAGGTATTACCGGAAAGAGCGCCGGTTACGGTACCGGTGCTTCCCACAGGGAAGCTATTCTCGGTGCCGTCGGCGGCGCGGGCGGTCTCGTACTCAAAGCCGACCGGATGGTCGTTCTTGAGGTCGTCGGCACCAATAGCGGCAGGCGACGCGTTGTCCATACTGCCGTCGGCATCGAGGAACGACGTGGTCTCGGCTACCGCCGTAGCGCCAAGCTCGTTGGGCGGGTTCGTAAGGGTGAGAATCGAAAGGGTGCCGTCATGGCACGAGAAACAGAGAACCGTGACCTGATCCGGGGTCCCCAAGATCGTGGTCGAGCCGTCAAAGCTATCGGTGACCGTGTTTACATAGGTGGAGAAGCTGTACGTGCCGATGTTCCGGTTCCAGAGAAGACCGGGGACGGCGGTGTTCGCGCCGTGCGGGGTGTGACAGAAGACACAAACCTGCGAGGCATTCGTCTGTACCTTGCTACCGCCGGTCGAGAGGTCGTGCTTGCTGCCTACGACGCCGGCCATCGCCGTACCGGCGACCACCAACATGATTGCTACCGCCAACAATAATGCTTTTTTCATTTTGTAACTACCTCCATGATTTTCGTTAGTGCTTTCGTTTCTATAAACCGTTTCAATAAAACGCTTACCCTGTAACCCCCTGTTACCACACCTCCCTCCCTTGATGGTCTCGTATCCGTCTCTATTCAAAATATCTTGTATCATCGCGTCAAACACCTTCGGAGTTACAGCAAGCAAACGCCGTACCACATACGCAGATTGCCGCGGCGGGAAGGAATAATTGTGCAATCATATTGAAATAAAAAGGAAAAAGAAATAACCCGTCAGGATATTTCACTTAGGAAGCGCTGGACGAGTGGGAATTCCCTCACAACGGCGCGCTAAAACCCGCAACCACCGATTAAGGACTTTCCTTACCGCCCCCCCCCTCGCCGGATTCCGCCGGTGGTTTCACCTCGGACTCGGGTATATATTCGAGAATCTGGACCCTGCGGTTCATCTGGTCCCCCACATAAATCATGTCGTTTTCGTCGATCCAGACCCCAACGGGGAGGTTGAATTTACCGGGGGCACGTCCCGGCCCGCCAAAAAACAGGAGTGGCTCACCGTTCTGGTCGAAGATCTGGACGTTGGAAAAGGCCGCATCCACCACATAGACGTGGTCCTCCGAATCCACGGCGATACCCTTCATCCGGGAAAAACTCCCCACCGTGTCCCCGGCGCCGCCCCAGGAGCGGAGATACTCGCCGTTTTTGTCGAAAACCTTCACCCGGAAGCTTCCCGTATCCGCTACATAGACGTCACCAGCCGAATCCACGGCCACGTCGGACGGATAGTAGAGCCGTTCGTCGCCCGTATTGCCGAAACTCATCTGAAAGGTCCCGTCGTAGCCGTAAACCAGGATACGATGGTTCCGCGTGTCGGCCACATAAAGCCGCTTGAGCCGAGGATCGTGACTGATACCGGACGGGGTCTTCATGTCTTCGTCGGCCCCGAAGGAAAACTTGAAGGTCCCGTCGGGGGAAAACGCAAGTACCCGCCCGGCGCCGTTATCACCCACGTACAGGGTCTCGTCGTCGCCGTCCCGCACGAAGTCGAGCCCCAAAGGGACGCTCAAGCGCGCCTTGCCGTAACGCCCGATCTCGCGGAACTCCTGTTTGACCGTGTCAAATACATAGATACTGTTGCCTTTGGTGGTCGCGTTGGTGGCGAAGATCACGCCTCGACTGTCGGAGACAGCCCGCATGGGGCGGGTAAACGTGCGGATATCCGCCTCACCCAGGAGCCGTGCCTTTATGGCCGCCGCACCGGTAATAGGCTGGACATCCAGGGAATTATTCAGTATCCCCCGCAGTCGAACCCGAGCGGGCTCCGGCGGCGGCGGCCAAACGATCTTCGAATAGTCGTTTTCCTTGGCCCGGATATCCCCCCCGGCACATCCCCCGAAGGAGAGACCGGAAACGGCAACCAGACAGAACACCGTTATTGATTTTACGACGTGACGCACCATTGCAGTCCTCCCATCAAAACGTTAAGACGCGGGGATATTATCCACGACCCGCCCGGGAAGGTCAAAGGGGCAAAACGTGCAACCCCTGTAACGCGGGGAATGAAACCCGGCAGGGATCCCGGGGCGGCCCGGCCAACGGCACCTCAATTGGTGGGTTTTCCCTCCTTACCATACCGGTAATACTTAAAAACCTGCAGGCGGCGGTTTAACTGGTCGACCACGTATAGTCGATCGTCGTCAAAGGCGATATCGGCCGGAAGGAGAAATTGGCCCGGGCCGCGTCCCCCCTCGCCCACGTAAAGGAGCGGCTGCCCCCGCTGATTGAAAATCTGAAAGTTACCGAACGCGGCATCAGCCACGTAGATATTCCCGTCGCTATCCAGCGCGATCCCCTTCGGGCGGGCAAACGTTCCCGGGTAATCGCCGGGCGCGCCGAATTGGTTTACGGGGTTTCCGTCTGCATCGAAGACGGTTACGCGGAAATTCCCCGCATCCACGACATACATGAATCCGTCCGACCCTACCGCAACATCAAATGGGAAATTAAATTCGCCCGGAGCGCCTCCCCGCTTTCCGATTCGCTTCACCAAGACCCCGTCCAGCGTGTAAACGCTCAATCGGTGGCCTTTCGTCTCGGTCACCAGGAGCCGGTTCCGGGCATCGTCCACGGCGAGGGACGTGGGTCGAACAAGTGCGTCTCCTTCCCCGAAAGATTCGCGCCAGCCCCCGTCGCGGTCGTACACGTTGATAATCCCGTTTCCGGCGTCGGCGACAAAGACCCGCCCGTC
>CAYYSS010000359.1:0-3232 GCA_964474325.1 uncultured Nitrospirota bacterium | reverse complement strand
CGGGGAACCGTCAGTCACGTCGCCCGCGGACCCGGGGGATGCGATCTGGTTTTCGAGTTATACGGTGGAAAACCAGGGGAATTCGGCGGCCGGGGTGTACGAAATCGGGTTTTATCTTTCGACCGACGCGGTAATTACAACAAGCGATATTTTTCTCGGCTATCCCGTGGACCCCACGGTTGCCCTCGGACCGGGTGAGCATCATACGGTGTTCGGTTCAACCCTGTCCCAGCCGATTCCGGCTTGGGTTACACCGGGTGTGTACTACGCGGGGATTCTCGCCGACTGGCGGGGGTGGGTGACGGAGAGCAACGAATCCAATAACTACGTGACGACGCAGATCGTCATCTCGGGCGCCGTACCCGAGCCGGATCTCGTTATTAAGACCACTCCCACGGTTACCCCGAACTCCGTGGAGCCGGGAGATCCCGTCATTCTTTCCGGGTTTACGATCAAGAACCAGGGGAGCGGCAGTGCGGGCGCTTCCACGATCGGGTTCTACCTCTCGGCCGACAGCACCATCAGCGCCGCCGATACACTGCTGGATACCGCAAACCTCATCGGCCTCGGCGCCGGCTCTCAGAAATCCGTGGGCGGGCGTTCGCTGACTATACCGGGGGGAACCTCCCCGGGAAATTATTTCGTCGGCATTATTGTCGATGCGGACGGCGACGTCGCCGAATCGAACGAAACGAATAACGCTGCAAGCGTAGCGATAACGGTGCTCGCCGCCCCCGTTCAGACCGCTACCATGCCCGTACCGAGCGGTGTGTCGGTATGGTTGTATCCCCCTGCGGAAAACCCGGTTCTCGATGACGATCCCTCGATGGCGAAGCCGTTCGCCGTGGGCGACTACTCGGGGGGGCTTCTTGATCTTACGCTGGGGTTTTCCGGATTTGACGGGAATGTAGACATCATCGTCGGGATGTATGCACCGGCGGTGGTTCCCGGCGACATCATCCTGTTTACGCCAAGCGGTGTAAGTCTTCTGAGCGGCGGGATCGTTCCGTGGATGTCCAACGCGGATGCAACGACGATCAACGAGTCCGTACTCGGCGGGGCTATTCCCCTCTTCCTGCTTCCGCCGGGGACGTATTACCTCTATGCCGTCGTGGTTCCGGCGGGGGATATGACCTTTACGAACTACTACCTCTGGTCATCGTATTTCGTGATTCTCTGACCCGGAACCGTCCGGGTGCGGCGGCGCTCAGACGTCGGCCGTACTGCCGAGCAGCAGGGCCGTTCGCCCTACGAGTCCGAGGAAACGGCCCTGATCGTCGGTGACCGACAGGTACCGCTGTTCGGAACCCGCCATGGCCTTCACGGCGTCTTCAATCGGTGTTCCGGGGCTCAGAGAGGGAACGTCCTTCTCCATGATTTCCTCGACCCGTGTCTCCCGCAGGGCCTCCGCAAGGCTCGAGTGGCGTTTCCCGATACCTTCGAGCGAGACGGTTCCCGTGACCAGTTCCCAAAGTCCCTGACGATGGCCGGCCAGGTGTTCGACAAGGTTCCTGTCGAACACCGCGCCCACGAGCCGCCGGTCGTCGTCCACCACCGGGATACAGCAAAGCCCGGTGGTGATCACCCGTTCAAGGAGATCGCGGAGTGAGGCCGTCTGAGGAATCGCCGCGTCGGAAAATCCTGCGACGTCGCTAACCGTCCGGGCGGAGCGCAGATCCACGTGGGGTGCGGGTTCTGCGATCCATCCGGGCGTGTGCCGCGTGATGGCCTTGAGGATATCCAGACGGCCGAAGACACCGGTAAGGCATCCGGTGGAATCCACCGCGGGAAGACGTTTCAACCCATTCTTCTCGAGGAGTTTTAAGGCGTCCGGGAGGTAGGTGTCCTCGGGTATTGTGACCGCCGGAGACGTCATGACATCGGCAACGGTTTTACCTTCCAGCGGTGCGAGTACCTGCCCGGCGTGTTCTTCGTCGAACGAGGTGAACAGCCCTGCCCGGATCGACAGATAACCCGTGTTGAAGATGTCCCGCTGACTGAGTACCCCGATCACCTTCCCTGCCGGGTCTGTTACCGGCAGGGAGACGAGGCCGGCACTTACCAGGGCCCGGGCCGCTTCGGCAAGGAGTGTGTCCGCCCCTGTAGTCGCAACATCGGTGGTCATGACGTGGCGCACCTGGAGATGGTTCGGAATGAGGCGCTTTCCCGCGCGATGAAACACGACAGGGGCCGGTACGGCCGTTACGATACCGTCGGTCAACTCCCGGTCGAGAAGGTCGATTATCCGGGAGGCGTCGGCCTCGGGGACGATGACCTCAAGTTTCTTCGGAAGCCCGGCGGACAGGACGAGAATCTTTTCGCTGGCTACGTCGCCGGATTCGAAAAAGCCTTCCGACGCCCGGGTTACCAGGCACCGGGCGCAGAGGCCGAGACTGCGGATCTTATCGAGGAGTCCGCGGGGCGCCGTATCTTCCCGCATAAAAGCGGTAATGAGGGTATAAGAAATAAGACTCATTGCCGAACTCGATGCCAGTATAGCATGTCGGACACCAGGGGTCTCATAAAGCCCGCCCCAGCCAATAACCGAACAGGACGAGTACGGCGCCCCCCACGTTGTTGAGGAGGAGATTGCCGATGAGCAGACCGTACTCGCCGGTACGGGCCAGATTTACGGATTCCAGGGCGTAGGTGGAAAACGTTGTGAAGGCCCCGAGAAAGCCCACCATGAGGGCGAGGCGGGAACCCGGCGAGAGAACGGCCCGCTCGGTGGCCAAAGCGAAGGCGATGCCGATCAGCAGGCACCCGGTAAGATTTGCCGCCAGCGTTCCGAAAGGGAAGCGGGTTCCGAACAGCCTCTGCATAAGCAGGGCCACACCGTATCGTGCAAGGGCGCCGCACGCCCCGCCGCCGGCTATAAGAAGGACTGATCGCATTGTAGTCGCACCGTCGGGGAATCGGGGATATTATACGGAAATTGGCAATAAGCTATTGGAAAAGGTGGGAGGGGAGCCCGTTACAGGAGCCGGTGGCTGTTTGCGTATTGCGGGCGCGGCGCGGGCAGAGGATTTCGGACACGGGACGTTATGCTTCCAGTGGAATAAAATACGGGCCCGGCGGCCTCATGAAAATCCGCAGCACGGCGTAAGGATAGGCTAAAGGCGAGAGGCTATTGGCGAGGGGGGATGAGAGGCGGGAAGACGGAAAAGGGAAGACGTGAGAGGCAGGAAGACGTAAGACGAGAAAGGCAGGAAGACGTGAGACGGAAGACGTT
>CAYYSS010000358.1:0-3259 GCA_964474325.1 uncultured Nitrospirota bacterium | reverse complement strand
AAACACATCGACGAGAAAAAAGTACTCAACGCCATCGATCCCGACAAGGACGTCGACGGCTTCCATCCTGTCAACGTGGGACGCCTCATGATCGGCGAGGCCAAATTCCTCCCCTGCACACCGGCGGGGATCCAGGAACTCATCATCCGCTCCGGCGTCGAGACCAAAGGGGCCGAGGTAGTGGTGGTAGGCCGTTCCAATATCGTGGGAAAACCCATCGCCAACATCATGCTTCAGAAGGGCCCGGGCGCCAACGCCACGGTAACGGTAGTCCACACCGGGACAAAAGACATGGATGTCCACTGCAAACGGGCCGACATTCTTATCGTCGCCGCGGGGGTGCCTGGACTGGTCAAACCGGAGTGGATCAAGCCCGGGGCCTGCGTAATCGACGTGGGTGTCAACCGGGTCGGCGAGAAGAAAAGCGAAAAAACCGGCAGGATGGTGGCGATTCTCAAGGGCGACGTGGACTTCGACGCGGCCAAGGAGATTGCGGGTTACATCACCCCCGTCCCCGGCGGCGTGGGCCCCATGACCATCACCATGCTGATGAAAAACACCGTGAAGTCCGCTAAGATCGCGGTCGGAATGACCGCCTAGGCGATTTCCTTTAAGCATTCGGCGGTTGCCGGCCGCCGCGAAGGCGGTCGGCAACCGGTCGGTCGTTTCTTTTCGGGGGGAGCCGCAAGAATCGGCACTCCCGCTTCCGCGTCTTTTTTTGTTCTCTCTACCTTGCAGTGGCATAAAATCCGGGCCCGGCGGCCTCAAAAAAATCCGCGACACGGCATGAAGGGCGCAGGCGATAGGGGAGAGGCCGGAGGCGGGGCGCAGGATGTTCGGGTGTTCCCGAATCTCACGTTCCGTGCTGTTTTCATCGCCTGTTCCGATCGGGGCGCCGTTTCAGGAGTGCAGTGGCCGTGCGGATTTTCTTGATCCTCCCGATCGCCGGATGTGGAACAGCCGTTTCAACCGATGCCGCGGTTCTGTGGTACGCTGGTATCTCAAATGAACACGCTACGGGGAGTGTCGATGGCAAAGATAACTATACTGGAACTCATGAAGAAGAAAGAGGCCGGCGAGCGGATCACCGCACTTACGGCCTACGATTATCCAACGGCCAAGATCGTGGACGAGGCGGGGATCGACATTATCCTCGTCGGGGATTCCCTGGGCGTGGTCGTTCAGGGTCTGGACAATACCCTGCCCGTCAGTATGAACGAGATGCTTTACCACACCCGCATCGTTGCACGGGCCGCCGAGACGGCCATGGTGCTCGGCGATATGCCCTTTCTGTCCTATCAGACGTCGATTACGGATGCCGTTCGTAACGCCGGCCGTTTTCTCAAGGCAGGGGCCCACGGGGTAAAAATCGAAGGCGGCGGCAATGTGGCGGATATTATCCGCACCCTTACAAACTACGACATCCCTGTCATGGCCCATATCGGGATTACGCCCCAGTCGATCCATCGCCTGGGTGGTTTCAAGGTCCAGGGGAAAGACGAACGGGCGGCGAACGCTCTTCTCGACGACGCCCGCCGCGCCGAAGACGCCGGAGCCTTTGCCATCGTGCTCGAAGGGATTCCCTCGACACTCGGCGAACGCATCACCGAGACCCTGTCGATCCCCACGATCGGAATCGGCGCAGGAGCGGCCTGCGACGGTCAGATTCTGGTGATCCAGGACCTGCTCGGTCTCTTCGATCGCTTCGTTCCCAAGTTCGTGAAGCAGTACGCTGACCTGAAAACGCTCTCAGTAAATGCGGTCAAGACCTACGTCGCCGAGGTTAAAGACGGTTCGTTCCCCGGTCCGGAACAGACCTACGGCTGATCGGCACTCGGGACACAGTGTCATGACGCCTGCCCCTTCTCGGAGAGACGGCTCGTGAACACCGACGACTCCGGTGGGCTCCAACGGCGCAACGAACGCTCGTGGCTGAGCGGCATTTTTCTGCCGGCCCTCTTTTTTCTTCTCTCACTGTACCTCCTGTACGGTGTATTCAGGCCGTTTCTCGAACCGCTCTTCTGGGCGGCTATCCTCGCCGTGATCTTCCACCCTGCCTATCGGCGCCTGCGGGCTCTTACGAGCCGGGATTCATCCGCCGCGGCGATCATCCTCCTTCTCGTGCTCATGCTCCTGGTCATACCGGTTACCTGTCTGGTCAATTCCCTCGTGGACGAATTGAGCGGCGCGGTACGCCTCGCCGATCGCGCAATGATCGGCCTGAAGGAAATCGACCTCACCACGGTCCCGGTCGTATCGTCGATCTGGGACCGGATCGAACCCCACGTGGGGCTCGACGCCGAAGCGTTCCGTACCGCCGTGATGGCCAGAATACGCACCTGGAGCGCAGAGGGGGTACGCCATTTCTCGTCGCTTTTTCTCGACCTGGTGTCCTTCGCGTTTCAGTCGGCCATCATGCTGGTCTCCCTGTATTTCTTTCTGAAAGACGGCCACATCATCGTCAAGGGCCTGTCGAGCTTCGTTCCGCTTCTTCCCGAAGACCGCAGACGACTCGTCGACACCCTGGACGGTACCGTGACGGCCACCCTGCACGGAGGCCTTTCGGTGGCCGTCGTCCAGGGTCTGGTCGGAGGACTCGCATTCTGGCTCCTCGGCCTCCGGGCGCCGGTCCTGTGGGGGACGGCCATGGGTTTTCTCGCGTTCGTACCCGTGGTCGGCGCCTCTCTCGTGTGGATTCCGGCGGCGATCTATCTCTTCGCAACCGGCCGCCTCGCCGAGGGGATCACCCTGGTCGTGGTCGGTGCTCTGGTCATCAGTATGATCGACTACGTCCTCCGCCCGATAATCATCGGCAACCGGACCCGCCAGCATACGCTGCTCATTCTCCTCTCGGTCCTCGGCGGCATCCAGTCTTTCGGGTTCATCGGCATCGTCGCCGGCCCCATGGTGGTGGCGTTTTTCGCGGCCATGATCGAATTCTTTCAGACCGGGGCGTCCCAACCCCCACCGCCCGGACCGGCGGGGCCGTCGACCGATACTGCCGATGCGCCTCCCTGATCCGCCCTGCGCGTTATCCACCCGCCGGCACGTCCGGGTTATGACCCGCCTCATAACACGCGGCGTCCGTCTGCTTTATACTGGATTCAACGTGGCGTTGGGGCCACAGCCAAAGAGCGAGCCGCGGAAACACGGCTGAAACTTCTCTGCAAACTGCAAAGTCGGATCGACCCTTCGTCGAGAAGGCCCGACTCGGGAAGTTGCGGATAAAGGAACTAACGCCGCCGGAACATTTCATTGA
>CAYYSS010000357.1:0-3261 GCA_964474325.1 uncultured Nitrospirota bacterium | reverse complement strand
GTTGTGGCCCGGTCAATGGTTGTATTTGCGCCAATCTCCACATCGTCTTCGATCCGCACGATACCTGCCTGGGGAACCTTCTCCAGCCTGCCGCCGCTTTCTACGAACCCGAATCCGTCGGCCCCGAGGACTACACCCGGATGAAGAATCACACGATCTCCTACGAACGTACCCCGGCGGCAGACGACGTTTGCGTACAGAAGACAACCAGATCCGATCCGCACCCCGTCCTCAAGGACCACGCCCGGGTACAGAACGGTCTCGGCACCCACCACGGACCCGGGCCCCACATGCGCTCCGTCAAAGACCACCGCCCGGTCGTCCACCATCGCGTCCGGATGGACAAAAGCCCCCGAACGGATACCCGCCGCCGGACGGGCAATCGGATACACCAGGGCCAGGGCCAGCGCCAAACCCGATTTCGGCTCGGCGAGACGTATCCGCGGTCGTGTATCCTCCAGGTCCAGGCCTTCGGGACACGCGATAAACTCTGCGTCCGACTCCAGGGCGGGTCCCCGCTCTCTCTTCGTAAGACAGAAAACGAGATCCCCCGGCCCCGCGGAGGCGGGCTCGGCAATACCCCGTACGACCCCCGCACCCGAACCCTCGAGTCGGCCGCCGAGACGATCGGCCAGTTCGCCGAGGGTCATTGAGCCTTCTTTTTCTCCTTATTCATTACCTCAAGGACATGGTCCGTTATATCGAGCTTTTCCGAGATATGAATAATGCCCGATGAGGTTTTCTCGAAGATCACCCCGTATTTCTCATCCGCGCCGATTTTTTCCACGACCTTCCGGATTTCATTGATCACAGCGGCGGTGCGTCTCGATTCTTCTTTCTGCAGATCCTCCTGGGAATCCTTCACCAGCCTTTTATAATCCCGGATCATGCGGTCAATATCCTCCTGTTTCGCCTTTCGGGCTTCGTTCGTGAGGAGGTTCGCCTGCTTCTCAACGGTCGCTTTCATCTCGTCTATCTGACGGCCCAGCTCGTCGATCTTCATCTGTTTGACCTTGACCATGTCTTCCAGATCTTTCTTCGCCAACTTACCGGCATCGGATTCATCGATACAGCGCTGAAGATCCACGTACGCTATCTTCGTTCCGGCTGCATATCCCGTCGTCGCCCAGACCAGTGCGGCAACCACGGCCGGAAGGGCCCAACGTCCTTTTGCAATCATAATTCTTACTCCTCCCTTCATAACTGCCAAGTAATTTCTGACGGTGTCGCGAAACGTCCTGGTTCCCGTCATTGCGATGAGATCGCCCCGACCCTGCCGAGGGCGGGGCAATCCCGCCTTCTCAATGGCTTACAAACGCCGAGATCGCTTCGCGCGATAACAGTGTTTCCGACTGTTTGCCGCCCCCATCAATTTTTACTCAACACGGTTTTACTCAACACGGTTTTTTACTCAACACCGGCCACCCGATGAATCCCGCCCGTATTTCTCACGGTCTTCCCACGACGGAACACCGGAAAGCCGCATGGCTCCTGCGTTGCGCTTGATCCGGACGCTCGACGTACCGCCAAGTACGCCTGCGCGCGCCTTGCATCTATGCCCCTTTCCGGCCCCTCGCAACAAAACACCGTGAGAAACCCGGGCTAGAAAAACGTGCCGAACGAAAACTCCCACTGGCTCTCGGGTTCGTCCTCCCGTGGATCGAGATTCAGCCCCCATTCGAGACGAATCGGCGCCACGGGCGATATCCAGCGCACACCACCGCCCACGGTCTGGCGCAACCCGTCGAACGAGTAATCTTCGCTGTCGTCAAAAGCCTTGCCCATATCGAAGAACATCACGCCGTAGAGTTTGACCTCGTAGAGAATCGGGAAAACGTATTCCGCATTGAATATGAGTTCCTTATTGCCGCCGATGGGTTCCCCGTTTTCGTCAAGCGGTCCCCCCCAGCCGTATTTGATACCCCGGACGGAACTGAGCCCGCCTACGTAAAACCGCTCATAGAGCGGGAGGTCTTCCCCGTACAGACCCTTGGCGAATCCGAACCGTCCGCGGACGGAGATTGAAGACGCCCGAAAGAGCGGATGCCACCAGGCGGACTCCAGGACGACCTTCCAGAAACCGTTGTCTCCTCCCAGGGGGCCCCCCGCCGTGCTGAGGAAGATGGAATTCCTGCTTCCCCGGCGGGGTATGAGAAAGTTGTCCCTGCTGTCGCGCACCAGGTAGAAACCGACCTTGCTCGTGTTCAGGGTTCCCTCCTGGTCCTTAATGCGGATCGATGCGGTCTCTTCCAGGTTGAAGATCTTCGCGCGCTCGAAAGTGTAGCTCACCGTGCCCCGGGTGTACTCGGTGAGGGGTTTTCCCAGCGAGAGAGCCGCACCTTTAGCGCGTTTGTCGTAGTCGAAATACTCCGTCTCGGTGTTATAGACCGAAGCACTCAGGGACAGGGGGCGGTCGAACAGCCACGGCTCCTTGAACGTAACTGAATATTCCGTTGAACGCCCCCCGAGTTCACCTTTTATCTTCAGGGTCTGCCCCCGCCCCAGAAAATTGCCGAAGGTCACGTCGGCCGTGCCGATCACCCCGTCCACTGAACTGTAACCGCCGCCCATGGTAAATGAAGACGTAGACTGCTCCTCGACCCGCACGGTTATGTCCATTTCGTCGTCCTCGGGACGGGGGCGGGGGCGGATATCCACGGCCTTGAAATACTGCAGGTTGTTGATGCGCTCCGAACTCCGACGGAGTTTACTCGGCGAAAAGACGTCGCCCTCGTCGAATCGAATCTCCCGCCGGATAACCTTGTCCCGGGTGACCGTATTGCCCTCGATATCGATCCGGCCTACGTGCACGATATCCCGTTCTTCCACGTTGAGAACCACGGCAATGACCCGTTTATCCGGATTTACGTCCAGGAGGGGGACGACCTGGGCAAAGGCATACCCCTTTTCCGCGTAATAATCCGTTATGGAAAGCAGGTCGGCCCGCAGTTTGCTCCTGCTGAAGACCTGGCCCGAGGCCGTCTTGATCAGCGGAAGCACCTCGGTAAGGGGGATCTTTTCGGTGCCTTCAACGGAAATCGGTCCCACCGAAAACTGTTCACCCTCCCGAATCCTGATAAGGATCGTGAGTTTTGTCCCCGTTGAGTCCAAGGTGAGTTCCGGGTCGGCGACCGCGGCCTGGATGTAACCGTGGTCCGCGTAGAGATCTTTTATCCGTTCCAGGTCCGCGTCCATCTGAGCTTCCAGGTACCGGCCCGTGTTATTGAACCAGGAAAAAAGCCCGTACGTCTTCGTGGCCAT
>CAYYSS010000356.1:0-3271 GCA_964474325.1 uncultured Nitrospirota bacterium | reverse complement strand
TTTTTTTGATCCCGCCGGCCCCTTCTCCAAGAATCTTTTGCAACGTTAAGGTGAAAAAGGAACGCGTCGTGTGATCGCGTAACGCCTACCGCATTAACGACACCGCCCCGCGGATCCGCCTGCCTCTCCTCTAAGCCGTATTCGGCCGTCCAGGACCGCGCAGATTTTCCCGTTTTCTTCGATACGTCGCCGTATAGCCTCGTTGAGGCTCCCGCCGCTTTTCCTGATTTCTTTCCTGAGCATGGTATAGCCGTCTATTTCGCCTTTTTTCACCAGAAAATCCGTTGTGGCCAAAGAATAACGCGCTTTCGGGTCCAGGGGAACTCCCCCGATCTTTACATCGCTCACACGACTCCCCACGGGACCCGTCGGATCGAACACAAACGTGATGCCCGAGACATGGGGAAACCGCCCGGCCTTTTCACCCGCAAGACTCACGCCGTTTTCAAGCGCCGAAAGAAGTTCCCGGCCGGTTACCTCGATCTCGACTATTTCGTTTTCAAAGGGCAAGAGGGTATACAGATCCCCCAAGGTAAACGGCCCCTCGGATATCACCCGGTCGTCCCGGAACCCGCCGCCGTTTACAAGAGCCGCATCACTCCCTGTTGTTGCACGCAGGGTATCGGCGACCCAGTTGCCGAGATTACTCTCTCCTTCCCGGATGGTCGACTCCCGGGCGTCAAGGGACGTGATCACCCGGCCGATCACCTCCTCGTAGGGCCTGAGTTCGGCCGCGTAGCCCGAAAGACGTCGCTGCACGGCCGGATCCGGCGGAATACGGTCCGCATCCACGGGGTCCCACCGCAAGCGTTTTTCCACGACCAGTTCCCCCGCGGCCCGGACGGCCGTAAGGTCCACCACCCCGAGTCCGTAGGCATCCGCCCCGGCCTTGGTGATAAGGGTCTTTCCGATCAAGGCCTCGAGAACTTCGTGTTCGTGACCGCCGACGATCACGTCAATATCCGGATAGCGCCGGGCCAATTCCTTGTCCTGTTCCATACGCAGGTGCGTAAGCCCGATGATGAGATCCACGCCTTCCCGTTTAAGATGTTCGATCGACGTTCCAGCCGCCTCATAGGGGTCCTGAAACCGAATCTCGCCATCGCCGCATCCGCTGATCGGCTGGATAGGGAGGGCAAGGCCGAAGATCCCGATACGAAGACCGGCCCGTTCGACAATACGGTAGGGTTCGATCTTGCCCTCAGGAAGCCCGGCCTCCACGGGAATTTCCACGTTGGCCGCCACCCACGGAAAGGTCGACTCCCGGACCCGCTTTGCGAAATGTTTGCATCCGAAATCGAATTCGTGGTTTCCGAAGGTGGCCATGTCGACCCCCACGGCGTTCAGTGCCGCTATCATCTGGGCTCCCTTGTGTCTGAGCCGGGAGGAGAGGAGGGACGGGGAAAACATATCGCCCGCGTGCAGAAGAAGAACGTCGCCGGTTTTTCTGTATTCCTTCACGGCCGTTGCAACATAGGCCATACCGCCCTTTCTGACCACACCGCCGTCGACCGGCACGGCCGTTGGAAAGATCCGGTAGACGTCGTTAAGCTGAACGAGTTGCACGTGGCGGACTCCGGATCCAATACAGCCTTGCAAAAGAAAGAAGACGGCCAGCACGGCCATTAAGCCGTGCGAGGGGCGCCGGAAGAAAAGCTCAACGTTCCCTGCGCAACGGGGAAACGTCACGGATAAAGAATCCGGATGCCTGTTCCATGGTTTCATTTGTTTCATCGGTTTCATTGGTTCCATTCGTTTTAATTCGGCTGTATTCGTTCGATTCGCTCCGGATACAATAACCAACCAAACCGACCGAACCAATCAGGTGTTGAAAATACCCTGTGGAGGTGTTGTTTTTCAACCGTTTGACTCCCCGTCTAACCCGGTGATATTCTTGAGGATTCCCTTTTCGCGACGGAACCGGGCAGATGTTCGGCGGGAAACGTCACCGGCCCTGCACCGTCGTGAAATTCGGGGGGAAAAGGAGAAAAAATGCGTTTCTCTCAACTATTCATACCTACCCTCAGGGACGACCCGGCGGATGCCGAGGCGGTGAGCCATAAACTCCTCGTCCGGGCGGGATACGTGCGCCAGCTCGCCGCGGGGCTTTATATCTACCTGCCCCTCGGCCTCAGGGTTATGCAGAAGATTAACGGAATAATAAAAGAGGAGATGGACCGGATCGGGGCCCAGGAAATGTCCATGCCCGTGCTCCATCCGGCGGAGGTCTGGAAGGATACCGGCCGCTGGGAGGAAATAGGCGACGAGATGTTCCGCCTCAAAGACCGGGGCGGCCGGGATATGTGTCTCGGCATGACCCACGAAGAGATCATGACCTGGCTTGCCTCCCGCGAGATACGGTCGTACCGGGACTTGCCCCAGGTCTGGTATCAGATACAGACGAAACTCAGAGACGAAGCGCGGCCGAAAAGCGGGGTGCTCCGCACCCGGGAATTCATCATGAAGGATTCCTATTCATTCGACGCCGACGAGGCCGGGCTTGAGCGGAACTATCAACTCCATATCGAGGCCTACGATCGAATCTACGAACGGTGCGGGATCCGGTTCTACCGGGTCGAGTCCGACCCCGGCATGATGGGCGGGGCCACGGCCCACGAGTACATGGCGCCGTCGCCCGCCGGAGAGGACGTGGTCGCCCTCTGCAAGGCCTGCGGGTATGCCGCAAACGTGGAGCTGGCGGTCTCGGCGCCGAGACCCCCGGAAGGTCCGGAAGTCGAGCCCGTACGGAACGACGTGGAGACGCCGGAGAAACGTACCATCGAGGAAGTTAGCGAATTTCTCGGGCTTCACCCGAGCCGGTTCATCAAAAGCATCCTTATGATGGCGGACAACACACCCGTACTTGCCCTGGTCAGGGGGGATCAGGAACTTCACGAGCACAAACTCGCCCGGATCGTGGGCGCCGAGGTGCGTCCCGCTCACCGGGACGAAGTCAGTGAGGCCCTCGGCGTGGAGGCCGGGTTTGTGGGCCCGGCGGGACAGACAGTCCGCACCATTGCCGACCCAAGCCTCAAAGACGGCGTGTTCGCAGCGGGGGCAAACCGTCCCCATACCCACACGAAAGGCATTACCGCGAACGATTTCAGCGCCGAGTGGCACGATATCCATACGGCCTCGGACGGCGACGCCTGCGTCCGCTGCGGTGAACCGCTGGCAACGGAACCGGTGATCGAGATCGGCAATATCTTCAAACTCGGCACGAAATATTCCACGGCCCTGGGGGCGACGTTTCTCGACGAAGACGGTGCCT
>CAYYSS010000355.1:0-3281 GCA_964474325.1 uncultured Nitrospirota bacterium | reverse complement strand
CAGAACCTATGGGCTGCGGGACTTATGACCTCCACGATCCGCGGGGGCAGGGGCAGGGTCTGGAAAGCGGCGAAGCCGATGAACAGGGCAAGCGGCAGGGAACCGGGGAGGGGTTTCCAGGCAATGCCCCCGACGGCCCCGCGGTCGGCTGAACCCGGCGCGGGGCGGACCTGTGCCCTGAGGACAAACCAGGCGCAGAACAGGAAGATGACGCCGGCCTGTACGACCGAATAGGACCAGGACTCGACGGTACCGAAGGCAAGGGGCGCGAAGATCAGGAGGGCCAGCAGACCCCTGAGCAGAGGATCCCACCCGGACGCGCCCGTGTCAGTCCGAATGACGCACCCCTGTTATGGTGAGGCAGCCGACGGGGCGGGTGCGTTACGGTGGGGACGGAACACGGGTTTTTCAGGTCTCGGCCCGGGCGGCGTCGGTCTTGGTCGCCTCGGCATTCCCGTAGTAGCCCTGGCTGTAGGTGTAGTAATAGTAGTCGCCGGCCGCGTCCCGGGTGATGTCGACCGCGTTGAGGATCGCCCCCAGGATGCTCACGTTTACCCCGCGGAGATTTTTCAAGGCCCGCGCCGCCGTGTCCCCGTTCGTCTTGCCGCTCCGGACCACGAGTACGGTGCCGTCGACCATACCGGCGAGAATCGCCGAATCGGTGACCATCATCATCGGGGGAGAGTCGAAAATCACCATGTCGTATTTGCCGTGCAGGACCTCCAGGATCCTGCGCGCACGGGGCGAACTCAAGAGTTCGGAAGGATTGGGCGGCAAGGGGCCGGCGGGCAGTACGGTGAGGTTTTCGACCTTCGCGGGCCGGACCGGGACCTTTTTTTCGAGTCCGGCAAGGAGGGTGGAAAATCCCGTCTTATTGTCGAGCCCGAAGACATGGTGGAGCCGGGGTTTCCGCATGTCCCCGTCCACCAGGAGGACGTTTTTGCCCGCCTGGGCCATGACCTCGGCGACGTTGATGGCCGTGGTGGACTTTCCTTCCTCCGCCATGATGCTGGTTATCAGGATGGACTTGTGTCCCGCATCGCCGGGCGCCGAGAGCATGAGTGCCGTCCGCAGGGAGCGGTAGGCCTCCGAGGCGGGGTTTGTGGGCGCCTTTACCACGATCTGGTCGATTCCGGTCGTGTCCTTGCCCTGTTTCACCAAGGGAACGAGACCAAGAAACGGGACCCCGAGGCGTTCTTCCACGTCGTCGGGAGTCTTAAGCGTCCTGTCCAGGTATTCGAGGAAAAACGCCGCGCCGACACCGCCGAACAGCCCGACGATGATTGCCAGAAGGAGGTTTCTGCCCTTGCGGGGGGAGATCGGTCCCCGGGGTACCGCGGCACGGTCGATAATGGTTACGCTGGAACTCTGAACGTCGCTGGTAACACTGGTCTCGTTGAGGCGCTTGAGCAGGGCGTCGTGGACCTGCTGGTTGGACAGGACCTGGCGTTTCAGCACGTTGTACTGCACCGACCGTTCCTGGAGCGCGAGGGCCTCCCCCTTGGTCTTCTCGAGGAGTTCCCGAAAGGAGGCCTCCCGGGCCCGGGCGTAGTCCAGGTCCCGTTCCACCGAGGCAAGGACCCGCCGGGTCTCTTCCCTTTTTTGGTTCACCAGGGCCTCCATGTCGGCCTTGAGGCGGATCATCTGGGGGTGTTTCGGCCCGTATTTCTTGCTCATCTCCTCGATCTTTTTCGAAAGGCTGATTTCCTCGGAACGCAGGGAGCGGATAATGCTGTCGTTCATTACCACCGACATGGTCTCGAGGATATCCGTGCCGGCGGCGGCCTTCCGGAGCTGTCGGGAGAGGGCTTCGAGTTCACGGCGCTTGGTCTCGGCCTCGACGAGCTGAACGCTTACCTCCTGGATCTTCCGCGGGGTGATGGTGTCCCGGTTTTCAATCTCTATGATGTCGTGTTTCCGGGTGTACTCCTGGAGCGCCCGTTCGGATTCATCGAGTTTCTCCCGCTGTTCGTCGATCTTCTTGGTGAGCCAGCGCACGGCCTCTTTCGAGGCCCCCATCTTGATGTCGAGAGAGATGTCGATGTAGGCCTGGGCCACGGCGTTGGCCACGGCGGCGGCGAAACGCGGGTCTGGGGAAACGTAGTGGATCCGGGTGATCTGACTGTCCTTGACCGGCTCGACCGAAAGGCCGGCCTGAACCACCCCGGCCAGTGCCGCCGTGGGGTCCGGCGGTTCGAGCCCCTCCGGGGACGGCGTGTCGTCCCCGGAGAATATACGGCCGAGAGTCCCCCGGATGACGTCCATGAGGCCGAGGGAGCGTTCTTTTACGTTACGGTTGAAGAGCGGGTTCTCGGTCAGGTTCAGTTCCTCGACCACCTTCCGGGCCACCGCGGCGGAACGGATAATTTCGTACTGGGTGGGATAGAACTCCATGGCCGCGATATAGCTCTCGCGGGCATGGTAGGCCGTGTCCAGGGCCGCGGGATTGCTCCGCTGGATCAGGATATCGCAACTGGCCCGGTACATGGGTGTTGCGGTAAACGTGGCGATCGCAACGGTGACGACGACTATCGTGAAAAACAGGAGTACCGTCGTACGCCGTTTCCGGACGACGCGCCAGTAATCCGTGAGGTGTATCTCTCGCTCTTCCATGGATTGTTCCGGTAGCACCATAGTCCGCTTATCGGCCCACGTCAGAAAAAACTCTCGGGTACGTCAAGAACGTCGTCGGGAAGGACGATTTCGTCCATCTGTACCCGCCGGATGGTGTCCTTGCCGTCCAGCCTGCGGATGAGGCGCACCTTGCGCTTTGCGGCCTTTGTGGTAAAGCCCTCGGCCATGGTGATGGCCTTCCGGACGGTCATGCCGTCCGAATATTTGTACGAGCCGGGTTTTTCGACCTCGCCCGTCACGAAGAAATATCCCGCCCGGGGAATAAAAACGCTGTCGCCGTCGCCGATTTCCACATTCAGGGAATTGTCGCCTTCTTCCACCAGGCGCGTCAGATCGATGGTCTGGGTGGCGATATCGTCGCCGTCACCGTTCTTGCGCTTGATGACCGCCCGGTCGCCCGCATCTTTCGTAAGGCCGCCGGCCTTGGAAATGATCTCCAGGAGCGTTGCCTTGCCCGACAGTTCGTACAGGCCCGATCGGAGAACTTCGCCCAGGATCGTGACCTTCCGGCTGCGGAATTCCTGGACGAAGACCGAGACCTGGGGTTTGATGATATAGCCGTCGGCCAGGAGTTCCTCCAGGCGCTGTTCCACCTGGTTGACCTTGAGCCCGTCCACCAGGACCTGGCCGATCAACGGAAAAACGAT
>CAYYSS010000354.1:0-3288 GCA_964474325.1 uncultured Nitrospirota bacterium | reverse complement strand
GTAGCAGAACTTCGTTCCTGCGCTCCAGAGGAGGTGCACTCTAATGATTATCAATATATTTTCGCATCGTCGAGGCCTTGTGCAGTTCGCCGAACGCCCGCCTCGACGAAACATGCGACACGTCCCGATACCGCCGCATTCCAAAGCGGAAAATGCCTTTTTCGGGATATGGGAGAACACAAACGGATTTACCGTGTGTCATAATCTGCAGCGTACGGCCACAGGCGAGTTCCGAAGCGTTGAAGAAAGGCGAGGACGTGATGCAGATAAAAAAATGTCCTGAATGCGGTACCGAATATTTTGCCCACGTGGCTGACTGTGCCGATTGCGGGGTTGCCTTGGCTCTACCGGAAGACCTGGAAAAGGGAGCCTTGCCGGGAGGGCGACTCACGGAAACGCCGCCTGAGGATCTGGTGGCCATACGGGAAGGGTCCCAGGAATGGATCGATGAACTCGCCCACGTCCTTTCGTCGGAAGGCATACCGGCGAAGATCTCTTTAGCCCCCGGATGTTCCGCGGGCACGTGCGGTTCCCGTTACGTTTTGGCGGTAACGAAGGAACACGCGGAGGCCGCCCGGAAGGCCGTGGAAGCCTATTTCGCTGAAATCCACCCGGAGGTCGAGGAATCACGGGCCATGGAGGACGAAGGCCGGTGTCCGGCTTGTGGTACGCCCGTTGACGAACGGGACGCGGAATGCAGGGAATGCGGGCTCGTGCTTAAGATCGCCATCGACCCTCTGACCGGTGCGCCGATAGATGGCGAATGAAAATAGCTGGAGTCGTCGGGACAGCGGTGGAGGGAAAGGATCGGACAACCATGGAGATATTAGGCATCGACGTGGGTGGAACCGGTATCAAGGGCGCGCCGGTTGACGTGAGCCGGGGTACTCTTATTGACGACCGCCGTCGGTTCCTTACGCCGCAGCCGGCTACCCCCGAGGCAGTCGCCGAAACAATCGCGGGACTTGTGGAGCATTTTTCGTGGGACGGCCCCGTGGGATGTGGTTTTCCCGCCGTTGTGCGGCGGGGTATCGTAATGACCGCGGCGAATATTGACGACGTCTGGATAGGATGTGACGTGGGGGCGCTTTTGAAAGACAGGCTGGGCCGGGACGTCACCATGGTTAACGATGCCGATGCCGCCGGGCGTGCGGAGATCACCTTCGGCGCGGGCCGGGATGTCCGCGGGACGGTCCTGGTCCTTACCCTCGGCACGGGGATAGGGTCCGCGCTTTTCGTGGACGGCAACCTCGTGCCGAATACCGAATTCGGGCATATCGAGATAGACGGCAAGGAAGCCGAGGCGTGGGCGTCGGCGGCAGTCCGTGAGCGGGAGGAGTTGGGTTGGAAAAGATGGGCGGTCCGGCTTAACGAATATCTTCTGCGTATGGAGGCCTATCTTTGGCCCGATTTGTTTATCCTCGGCGGCGGTGTGAGCAAGAAACACGAAAAGTTTCTCGATAAGCTTACGGTCCGCACGCCGGTGGTCCCGGCGAAACTCAGAAATGAGGCAGGTATCGTGGGCGCGGCCCTTTCCGCTCGATCCTGAAAAGCGCCGTCCGCAGAGCCGTCACGGATTATTTCCCCGAAAACCGGCTGAGGTCCATAATCGTGAGCTTTTCATAAGAAAGCACTTGAGCGCCTGTTCTGGCGGCGGCGAAGCTCCGGGCCTGCCGTTCGTCCGCAAACGCTACGATGCCCGATCCGGCGGGGGTCTCGACCCCGCTGTCGACGACGTAGAAGGCCGCGGTTGCTTTTACTTCCTTGTTCGTTTCGTAATCGCGGACGTAGAGACGTCCGTCAAGATCGACCTGGGTGGGCATGCACTTGGCGTCGCGCCAGATGAGGAGGCAGGCCATGTCGTCGAAGACCCAATCCGGCGCACCCCCTTTTGTGTAGGCCCCGCGGGAGGCGGCATGGTCCCCCGCCGGGCGTTTACACTGGGCGCACTTCGAAGCATCTCCCGTGAGTTTGCATCGCTCCTCTGCGGCATTGCCGACGCCGCCGGAGGCAAGGACTATAAGCAGGACGGACAGAAAGATCGCGGCGGATTTTTTCGGGATCATACGGCCTACCTCGCTGTTCCGGAAATATTGAATTCCCCGCACCGTTGCGCGGGATTTAATTTACTACCCTACGGCAGTCAGAAGGCGGGAGTCCAATCATTTTTTGTTATGGAAAAGAGTGGGGCGCGGGGGCGTGGCTTATAGAAGCGGGGAAGGGGGGCCGTTGAGACAGCCCGACGGAACCGGTCGCCCCCGCCGGGCCGGCCGCGTACGATACGTCAGGGCGGGGTGGCCCCCGGTTGCCGCATTACCTCGTCGTGCCGGTTGTTTTTATCCTGTTTGCGAAACGTCCAAGGCGGGGTGGGGTGCTCTTCGGCCCAGAGCCCCTTTTTTTCCCGCCGGGCGGCCCGCTGGAGGTTTCTCATGTCCCGCTCAGGGCGTTTTGCCAGGGGACGGTAGTACCAGGCAAGGCCCGAACGGAGCAGATCCCGGCCCAGATTGGTCCCGTCGGGGAGGATCACTTCTCCGAGTACCCGGCTCTTACCGTCCCAGCGGTAATCGATAACCGTAATCTTTTTGCCGAAAACCCGGGTCGCAACGTAGTCCTTTGCTTCCCTTCCGAAAGGCTGATCCGTCTCGGGACAGTCGATACCGTAAAGCCTGAGACGGGTCGTGATCCCCTCCCGCATGATCTCGAGTTGATCCCCTTCGATGACGCCCGTTACGTCGGCGAGAAACCCTCGGTCCATGTCGGCGCCGGGGGCGCTCTGTAAGAGAAGAACACCGACGAAAAGTGCCGCGGTCAGTACGAAGACAAGAACGACCCGGTCGCTCATGGCGCACACCTCCTCCGAATTACTTCTTTATCTGCGACTTCCTCGCAGTTTGTAAAAGTCGAATCGTCCCTTCGTCGAGAAGCCCCGACTCGGGAAGTTTCCGGCTTTGTTCCGGCGGCCCCGTTTCGGATGGGGCACCAATACCGCGTTGAGTTTCTCCTTCGGCAGAATGGAAAAATAGTTTAGTTTGCAGTGCACTCTTGTCCAAAACAGATTTTTTTCCTCTTCCTTCCCCCTTTGCAGGAGGCCGAGTACCGGAGCCACGGCGGAAAAGGATTCCGGGCTGTCTGACGACCGAAGGGAGGAGTTCCCGGAATCCCCGCCGGGGCGAGGAACGCAGGGAATTTCCGCCGAAGGCGGAAACCTCCTGCCCGGGGGCGCCCTTTCTTCTGGTTCGTCTTCTTTGGGCGAGCAAAGAAGATGAACATTCCTTCTCTACCGCAGAA
>CAYYSS010000353.1:0-3290 GCA_964474325.1 uncultured Nitrospirota bacterium | reverse complement strand
CCAGGCTTGCGAACCGCCGTGGAGACATCCCGACCCTGGCCGAACATTTTCTCAATCAATCGGTCAAACAACTTGCAACGGAACCGAAACGCTTCGGGCCGGGGGTCATCGACTATCTGACGAAACGCGACTGGCCGGGAAACGTCCGGGAGCTGGAAAACGCCGTGAAACGGGCCGTGGTTCTTTCGTCGGGGACCCTGGTTCACGTGGAGGATCTCCGCCCCCCGTCCTCGGAGGACAAGGGGCTCACCCTTGAGCGATTCTTCGAAGAACGGCTCGCCGGACTCCTCAAGGGAATCTCGGAGATGGAGCAGTTCAACCTCTATGCCACGGTGACCAACGAAGTTGACCGGGCCCTGCTTCCCCTCGTCCTCAGGGAGACAGGCGGCAATCAAGTGCGGGCGGCGAAGATCCTCGGGATCAATCGGAACACCCTGAGGAAAAAGATCAAGGACCTGAAGATCCCCGTCAGGAAGACCACCGGGTAAGCGCTTGCCCGGATTTCTCATGGCGGTTCACAGCGAGGGGGCGGAAAGGGCCGGGAGTTCTTCCCGTTATAATTGTCTATGACCTACAGACGCAAGACCCCGAAACGTAATATGCGGGCACTCCGGGCCCTCGTGGACCTGAGTTCAATCGGGATATACATGGTCGTGGCGACATTTGCCGGGGGAGGCATCGGCTACGGCCTCGACCACCTTTTCGGGACGTTTCCCTGGCTCAGCCTCCCCTTTCTCCTGCTCGGGATAGCCGCCGGTTTTCTCAGACTGTTCGAGGCCGCAAAAACCCTCGGTGAAAACGATGAGCACCCTGACGACGAGAATCCGTAGGGCAGGCACCGGGCTCACACTTCTCGGCAGTGCCCTGGCCCTGCCGCTGGGCTGGCGCTGGTCCGTCGGTATCCTGGCGGCGGGACTGGTGGTACTGGTCAACTTCATGGGCATGGGCATGGTCGTCCGAAGTTCGCTCCGGGCCCGTAGACCCTCTCCCGGAGGATTCGTCTTCTACATGCTCCGCCTGATCATCATGGCCGCAATCTTCGCCCTGCTCCTGAAGTTTGAACTGGCCGACCCCTGGGGGCTTCTCGCCGGCGTGACCCTCGTGGTAGTTGCGGTACTCGTGGTGGGCTGGCAGGACGGAAAACGGGAGGCCGGGGAGTAAGGGGGGAGAAGGGAAACGTTAGACGGAAGACGTGAGACGTCTTTCCACACCTCTCACTTCCAACTTCTTACTTCTGACTTCCGACGGAGGCGACGGGCTGGGGGGATCAGCGTTTTACGATTGACGATTGATGATTGGGGATTTACGATTGACGATTTTCAGCTGCCGACCGCCAACCGCCGACTGCCAACGCCTCTTTACCCGTTTTTCTTCGTCTTTCGTGACCATTCGTGGCTGAATTGAAAAGATCGCGACTCGCCTGCCCCGGCGCAACCTGCGGCGAAGCCGGGCCAATGGCTTTTTTCAGCCTTTCCCGCCTCTCACCAGCAACTAGCGACTAGCAACTATCCTTTTCCCTACGGAATCCCCACGCCTTCGAGAATCCTGAACACGGCCCGTACCGCCGCTGACTCGTCCGCGGGCAGATCGAATACACTGCCGCCTTTAAGGTCGTTCCTGAACACCAGTTCGTCCTGCGGGACGAGCCCTGCCACATCAAGCCCTTCTTCCCGGGCCAGCCCGGACAGTTCGTCCCCCTCCTCGCCGGCAATACGGTTGATAATGAGTACACGCCGTTTCACGTCCAGGTCCAATTCGTCTACCAGGCGGTTTATGCGGGCGGCCGTTTTCACCCCCCGCACCGTGGGATCGCTTACCATGAGCAGAACGTCCACCGCGTGGGTCGTACGGCGGGACAGGTGTTCCATGCCGGCCTCGTTGTCGATCACCACGTAAGGGTACTGGTCGGAGAGTTTATCGGAGTATTTTCTGATGATATTGTTGGCCGCGCAGTAACACCCCGGTCCTTCAGGCCTTCCCATAACCATCAGATCAAAACCCGTGGCCTCCACAATGGATTGCTGAACCTGGTAATCAAAGAGCTGTTCGGTGGTCATGCCGCCGGGCCGGTCGCCGCCGCCCCGGACGGACGCGAGGGCGTCTTCCCGGAGACTCCCGATGGTCGCGTGGACCTCCACGCCCAGGGCCTCGTTGAGACAGTTATTGGAATCCGCGTCAACGGCCAGGACCGGCTTTCTGCGGTTCTCAACGATATATCGCACCGTAAGCCCGGCGATGCTGGTCTTTCCGGTGCCGCCTTTTCCCGCGAGTGCAACGGTGAATCCCATGGCTAAACCTTCTTTTTCCGCCGGGTCCGCGACCCTGTGTTCGGGCGCACGCCGTATTTTTTCCGCACGGCGGCCGCTTTTCCGCACGTATACGCACCCTCGGGACACTGCCCCTTGAGACACCCCGGGCCTGCGGCGGCAAAGATCGTCGGCGCGGTCTTTTTGGCAAGTTCCAGCATGCGGTCAGCCACGGCCTGGATCTCCCACTGGGCACGATTACAGCACCGGAGACGGAAAAAGTGGAGCAGTTCCCGGGCGTTCATCGTCACAACGATCTTGGTCTCGGCGGCGTTCGGCAGGACAAAACGGGCGTCCTGATTGGCCGCTTCGCCCTTGATCCCGTCGGCCCGGAGTTCCGTCACCATGGCGTTATAGGCCTCCTGTGCCTCTTTCATGAACTGAATGAAGGCCTTTCTGGCCCGGGCGTTCTTTTTGATCGACGGGGGTATGACGTAATCAAACCCCGCCTCTTCGCTCACGTACCGCTGGGACTGCTGGGAATAACTGGCCAGCCGGTGTCGGACGAGCTGGTGAGAACAGGCCCGGGAGATCCCCTCAACGGCGAAGGTGAAGGAGACGTGCTCCACAGGCGTCATGTGCCCCATGGCGGTGAGCCGCTCCACGAACCCGCGCTGGTCTTTCGCCGAAACCTTGTCCCTGAGGGCCTCGATATCCGACGGACTGTAACAGAGCTTGGCGGCCATTGCGACGGTCCCCTCGGGTTCGGGGGTGTGCCGGAGAAGCAATACCTTGAGTTTCGCTGTGCCCATACGTTTGAACCACCTCTTTCTCTTCGGGGTGAGCAGAAAATTATACCCTATTGTGGCAAGCCGGCGGCCGACGCGCCGAAGGTGCAGATAAGAGGCAATGGGCGAGAGGCAGAGAAACGGCAGGAAGACGTTAGACGCGAGAGGCAGAAAGACGGAAAACGTGAGACGTGAACGGACTTTACCTTAACGTTGCAAAAGATTCTTGGAGAAGGGGCCGGCGGGATCAAAAAAA
>CAYYSS010000352.1:0-3303 GCA_964474325.1 uncultured Nitrospirota bacterium | reverse complement strand
GACCAGCCTCGGGGGCGCCACGCTCCAGATCGAAGCAACCGCCGTTGGGGGTAAAATCCGGGGCTTTAAACAGACCGGCCAGCTCGGGGACGTTATGGTGGAGAGTTCGGAGATCGCCTACTCCTTCGTGAGTGCGAACCTGGAGAGTTTCGGGGCATCCGCCGATGCCCTGGAGAACAAGGCGGTGCACCTCCACGTACCGGCGGGAGCAACCCCGAAAGACGGCCCCTCGGCCGGGATCACCATGGCGACGGCTCTCTTTTCGATGGTCCTCGGAAAAGCCGTGAAGAAAAAACTCGGCATGACGGGGGAACTCACCCTGACCGGCCACGTACTCCCTATCGGCGGCGTGAAAGAAAAGACCATCGCCGCCCGCCGCGCGGGCCTCAAGACCCTCGTTTTCCCGGAGGGCAATCGAAAAGATTTCGACGAACTTCCCGATTACCTGAAAAAGGGCATCACAGCGCGTTTCGCCCGGACCTACGCGGATGTATTCGCAGTGGCCTTCCGCTGACCGGGCACTACTGTTCGTTCCCGATACCGTGGGCCTCGTGGTCCCGGGCCACGACCTTCCCGGTCACCGTGTCCAGGACGTAATAGCCGCTGTGATGGGTCCGCGCCCCCGAGAACGAGGACCAGGACGCAATCTGGTAGCGGCCGGTCCGGCCGTCGCCCCGGTCCGCAACGGCGCCCGAGAGCCCGAACAGGGTAGCGCCGAGAACGAACGCACCGGCGACAAGAATCATCACGCTGAGGGTTGTCGCCCAAGGGACTCGTTTCATGGCAGATCACCTTCCTTTCCCTTCTTTATACGTTCAGGGTACTCCCCCGCTCCGGGAGGTTTTGTAAGGATTCTTACGATGCGGGGCGTCTCGGGGGGGCCCTACACCCCTGTCTTATGACCAAGATCATAGAAAAACAAGAAACGGGAGGGGCATAATCGCTCTCAGATACAGAGAGACCGGAAACTGAATCATCTCAACAAGGGAGGCGGCCCATGAACAACCGAGGGGTACGTAATCTTTTCGTCTTCGGAAGCCTGTTCTTCTTCGCCATCTTCGTGGGACTTACGTTCGACACCATGAAGAAGGTCGACGAGCGGACACCGGAGGTCACCGAAACCATCGACCAAGGCAAACAACTCTGGCACAAGTACGACTGTATCGGGTGCCACACAATTTTCGGAAACGGCTCCTACTTCGGACCCGACCTTACAAAGGTCACAACCAACAAACCGGCGGGCTATCTCGTCAAGTTCCTCGTGAACCCCCGGGCGATCAACAAAACGGCTGCTATGCCGGTACTGGGAATCACGGATGACGAGGCGGGCAAGATCGTGGCCTTTCTCGACTGGGCCTCGAAAGTCGATACGAACGGCTGGCCCCCGGAACCCATCCTGGTGGCCAGGGCGCGCCAGGCGCAGGCAAGCCCCGGCGCGGCCCTGTACGAGCAGAACGGGTGTAACGCCTGCCACATCATAAGGGGAGTCGGCGGCACGGCGGGGCCCGATCTTACCCATACCGGCGCCAAACACCCCGATCCGGACTGGCACCGCCGCCACCTCGTCAATCCGGCGAGCGTCGTGCCGAATTCACCCATGCCCGCCTTCGGACATCTCGGTGAAGCGGATCTCGACCTGCTTGCGAATTACCTCGCGGAACTTAAGTAAAGGAGGACCACGATGAAATACCAGAGTCAGAAAATAGCGCAGCACTTCTACACCTTCGCCGTGGTGCTCTTCTTGGTCCAGGTTGTGGTTGGCATCATTGCGGCGATCCAATTCATCTGGCCGGATATCTTTATCCTGAACTTCAACACCATACGAACCCTTCATATCAACGCCCTTGTGGTTTGGCTTCTGGCGGGACTCATGGGCGCAACATATTACGTCGTGCCCGAAGAGTCCGAACGGGAACTCTGGAGTATTCCCCTTGCCCACTTTCAGTTCTGGGCGACCGTGGTAGCGATAACGGCGGTCATCCTCGGATATATCTGGATGGGACTCGATCCCCAGGCGAACACCCAGGTCCTGGGCACTCAGCTCTTGAACGAAGGGCGGGAATACATCGAGGCCCCCCGGTGGGCTGACCTGCTGATCGCCCTTTCGGTGATCCTCTTTCTCATAAACCACGTGATGACAATCGTCAAGTCCGGCAAATGGACCGGTATCCAGGGCGTACTCGTAGGCGGGCTCGTCTTTCTCACGCTCATGTACCTGCCGGGGATGTTCTACTCGAAAAACATGGTTAAGGACCAGTTCTGGTGGTGGTGGGTGATCCACCTCTGGGTGGAAGGCGCCTGGGAAGTGATCGCGGGAGCATTACTTGCGTTCATGCTTCTCAAAGTGACCAACGCCCCGCGCCACGTTCTCGAACGCTGGATGTATATCGAAGTCGCCCTCGTACTCTTTACGGGTATTCTCGGCACGGGGCACCACTACTATTGGATCGGCACCCCGCGGTACTGGCTCTGGGTGGGCGGTATTTTCAGTTCCCTTGAACCGTTGCCCCTCCTGCTCATGGTCTGGGACGCCTTCAGGACCACCCGGAAGCACCGCGAGGTTACGAACAAACTGGGGCTGTTTCTTGCGACGGCCCATGCCATTTTCAATTTCGTGGGCGCCGGTCTCTGGGGAGTGATCCATACTCTCCCGCAGGTGAACAAATGGACCCACGGCACCCAGATCACCACGGCCCACGGACATCTGGCGTTTTACGGGGCCTATGTCCTCCTGGTGGTCTCGATGATCTACATCACGGTCCCCCTCATCCGGGGAGCAAAGGAATACGATATGTCCCGTGGCTATCGTTCCTTCTGGTGGATGACGATTTCAATGGTACTTATCGTGCTCACGATCACCGGGGCGGGTATGGTCCAGACGTATATGGAGCGCCTTCTCGGGCTTGATTACGTGACCGTGAAAGGAACCTACAACCTCTGGTTTTGGATATTCCGGGCCATCTTCGGCGTGGGATTCCTCTATGGGGTCTGGCTCTTCGTGCTGGATTTCTTCACACTGGGACGCCTTCCCCAGACTGTGACCGAACCCCAGGCATCCACGTCCACAGCGTAACGGAAACAAGCGGTTCCCTCCGGCCCCCCGGCGTTCCCCCCCCCACGACGCCGGGGGGCTTTCTCCCTCTATCCCGGATTTCTCATGGTGGTCCGTAGCGAAGGGGCGGAAAGGGCCGTGACTATGCGGAGCGCAACGCAGCAGCGGCGGTGCTTTCCGGTTCCGCAGGTAAACCTTAACCTTAACGTTGCTAAAGATTCTTGGAGAAGGGGCCGGTGGGATCAAAAAAA
>CAYYSS010000351.1:0-3308 GCA_964474325.1 uncultured Nitrospirota bacterium | reverse complement strand
AATCCGACGAGGGAGCCGGGGCCCGGTTCGTCGTCCGCTTGCCGGCCAAAGAAGATGCCCGGTGCCCGGGACAGGCCGCACAGGGAACCGTGCCCTTGCCGTCCTTCGACCCGAGGTAACCCCATTACCATGGACGACACCCCCCGAATCCTTGTGGTAGATGATGAGGAGCCGTTTCGGCGACTTCTCAGCCGCGAACTTACCCGCAAGGGTTTTCTTGTTGAGGTAGCGGAAGAAGGCCGTCAGGCACTCGATATGCTCGCTGAGCGGTCCTACGACGTGGTCCTGCTCGACATCATGATGCCGGGCATGGACGGCGCGGCCGTTATGCGGAATCTTCGAAACGATCCCTCCTCACCCCCGATTATCGTCATTACGGGGCAGGCCACGGTGGAGACGGCGGTCGAGGCAATGAAAAACGGGGCCTACGACTACCTGACGAAGCCCTACAAACTCGATGAACTGGTAATCCTGCTGAACCGTGCGTACGAATTCGGGCGTTTTCGGCTCAGGTCCGCCGTTATGGAACAGGAACTGGTGCGGAAAGAATCACCCGTCTCCATGGTCGCCTCGAGCGAAGGGATGAAGAACGTGCTGGCGCTGATTCGAAAGATCGCCCCTACGGACTCCACCGTATTGATCGAGGGGGAGTCGGGTACGGGGAAAGAACTCGTGGCGAACACGATCTGGACGATGAGCAGTCGTCGGGACCGTCCCATCGTCGCCCTCAATTGCGCGACCTTGTCGGAGAATCTGGTGGAATCGGAAATGTTCGGCCACGAAAAGGGGGCCTTCACGGCGGCCTATCAGACGAAATACGGCCTCGTCGAGGCGGCCGACGGCGGGACCCTGTTCCTTGATGAAATCGGTGAAATACCCCATTCCCTTCAGGCGAAGCTCCTCCGTTTTCTCGACTTGGGCGAATTCCGTCGCGTAGGCGGCAATAAGACACTGAAGACGGACGTGCGGGTGATCGCGGCCACGAATAAGAACCTGGCGGAACAGGTGGAGAAGGGCGAGTTCCGCGAAGATCTCTATTACCGACTCAATGTAATCTCTATTGCCGTACCTCCTCTCCGGGAGCGACTCAAGGAAATACCGGACCTTGTACGACACTTTATCGACAAATACGGCGAAAAGACCGGCCGGCCGGTAAGGGACATCGCTCCCGAGGCCGTGGCTTTATTGGCGGAATATACGTGGCCCGGTAACGTACGGGAACTGGAAAATGTTATCGAGCGCGCCGCGATTCTCTGCGACGGCGGGGTGATACAACCGGATGATCTCGCGATACCGGCCCCGCGGCAACCGAAGGACGATGCCGGCACCGGTATGCTGGACGAGGTGGAGCGGGATCATATCGCCCGGGTACTCAACGAGACCGGCGGAAACAGAACCCGGGCGAGCGAGATCCTTGGGATTAACAGAAAAACGCTGTATTTGAAAATAAAGAAATACGGGCTGGAGTCCTGACCGTACAGAGCCTTCCGGCGGCCTCAAAAAAATCCGCAAGACGGCATAAAACAAGGTTCGGGGTTCCGGGTTCAAGGTTTTGGGTTTGAACGTCGAACATAGAACATAGAACATAGAACTCCCAATAGTAGCCGTGCGTATTTTCTTGATTCCACCGGCCCCTATTCCGGGAAATTTCTGCAACGTTAGGGTTTACTTCTCCCGTCTTCCCTCTCCCTTCTCCCTTCTCCCTTTTCCCTTCTTCCTTGTTTCTTCTCACTTCCGACGTGCCCCACCGGGGTGGGGCAATATGCCCCGCCCGGTGGGGCGAAGTTACCCGTCGGGAGACCCCGCTGTTACGGGGTAAGGATAGAAAAAGACGTAATAACAGTATGTTGCTAAAGAAAAAGAACAGGCATGCCGATTGCTTCATAGGAACCGCTATGAAAGAAATTCTGATGTGCACCATCGATCCGATGCTTCTGAAAACCGTATCAGGTATTGTGCGGCAGGAGGGGTTTCGGATTGAAGCGGTGGACCACGCGGCCTTTGCCGTCCAGAAAGTCTTCGAGCGGACGTTTGCGGCAGTGATCATAGACTCACAGGGCCTGGGGCTCCCGGCGGACGACGCCGCGAGAATGATCGCCCAGGAGTCCCGGGATATACCCATCATCCTGATTGGCGGAGCTGTCGTGGACGTTGCGGCGACGGTACTCGATTATCCTCTGGATCCCGCCGAACTGCGGCAGGCGATCCGTATGCTCGTTGGCACACAAACAAGAGAAAGGAGCGTAGCTGGTTTATGACACCACGAGAGACCATCCTGAAGGCCTTTGAAGGGGGGAAGCCGGATCGGGTGCCCGTTAGCCTGTTCGGTGCCGGTATGTGGAGTATCAAGGGGTTTAATTCGTCGTTTGAAGAATTAGCGACGGACGCCCCGAAGATGGCGGAGATGCTGATTGAAATGGCGGATCGGCTTCAGTGCGATATCGTCTACGCCGGGTCCGGTTATAACAATTTTCACGCATCGGCCTTCGGCGGGGGCATCAAGTACCGTGAAATGGGCGCGCCGGACCTGAAAGAACACCTGGTTAACGAGCCCGGAGATCTGGAAAAACTTGATCTGAAGGCGATCGATGCGGAACCTGTGATCGACATCGTAAAACAGGCCATGCGTACCGTGAAGGCGAAGATCGGCGACGAGTACGTCATGACCATGACCGCCTGGGGACCTTTTACGCTGGCTGCCCGTTTCGTCGGCGAAGAGGCCATGATGAAGGCCACCTTCAAAAAGAAAGATTTCGTTCACCAGACCTGCCAATTCGCAACCGACCTTCTTATTCATCTCTTCGAACCCCTTATTGACGACGGTACGATGGACGTGATCAGTCTGGCGGATCCCACGGCTTCGGGAGACCTTATCTCGAAAAAACAGTTCAAGGAATTCGCCGTACCCTACCTGAAGAAATTTACCGACTGGGCAAAGAGCAAGAATGCCCATACCCTTGTCCATATCTGCGGCAACACCACCGACCGTCTGGATGTTATGCCCGACACCGGGGCCAGTTGTATCAGTCTGGACCACAAAACCGACATAGGGCAGGCGAAAGAGATGCTTCACGGCAAGATGTGTTTTGCCGGCAACGTCGATCCTGTAGCCGTCATGCTGCAGGGTACGCCCGAACAGGTCAAGGATGCGTGTACGGACATCATCGAGCGGGCGGGAACGGACGGAGGTTTTGTGCTTATGCCGGGTTGCGACATACCCCCGACGGTGCCGGCCGTGAACATTCGGACCTTTATCGAAACAGCCAAGAATTGGAAACTCTAAACCGCGGGGTAAACAGGACGGTCCC